>JBGTRP010000058.1:0-15631 GCA_041940685.1 Acanthopleuribacteraceae bacterium | reverse complement strand
ACCCGTGGCATGCTCGACATCGAGGGCATCCGGATGGTGATCAATGCCGGCATCATCCGCCTGGTGCTGATCTCGCTGCTGGTGGGGATCGGCGCGACCTTGCTGCTGCGCGACGAGCCGATGATGGGCCTGGTGGCGCTCAGCTTCGTGCCGTTCGCGGCTTGGCGCTCGGTGGTGACGCGGCTGCGGCTGCGCGCGACCTGGCTCGCGCTCCAGGAGACCCTGGGCAGGCTGACCCGGGTGAAGCCGGATTTCGCCATGCAGTCCCGCGCCAGAAGCGCGCGGCGGTCGGCAACTCGCGGATCTGAACCTCTTTTTCCGCTTGGATTTGGCCCCGGGGACTCGGGCGGGAAACGTGGGCGAGCTTCTGAAAGAGCTCAACGCCTTGCCCAGCATCGAGATCGCCTATCTCCAACCACCGGCGATTCCCGCCACGTTCCAAGGCTCGACGCCATGCACCATGGAGCCGGTCAATAGCGGGCCAACCCCCGACTTCCAATCACTTCAGAGGTATCTGAACCCGGCCCCAGTGGGTATCGACGCTTATCACGCGTGGGGGTTTCCGGGAGGGAAAGGAGGCGGTATCAAGATAGTCGATGTGGAGAGAAGCGCTCGACAGGACCACGAAGATTTTCCCTCATTTTTCTACTACGACGGTACCGCAACCACGGGTGATCACGGGACCGCGGTGATTGGCCAACTGGTTGGCCAGGACAATGGTTTCGGGGTCACGGGCATTGTCAGCGATGCGGAGATAGCGTTCGAAAGCACTTTTCTGGATTCCTACGAGGACGCCATCCAAAATGGGGTCATGTTGGCCGGGACAACGGGTGTCGTGGTCCTCGAAATTCAAGTCCAAGGCCCAACGACAGTACCCTGTGATCCCTGTAGCCTGAGCCAATGCAATTATATTCCCGTGGAGTGGAACCCCGCGGTCTTCTCTGTAATCGAGAATGCCACGGCATTGGGAACGCTGGTGGTCGAAGCCGGTGGAAATGGCGGCTCAGACCTGGACCATCTCGATTACAATGGCTATTTCAGCCAAAACTCCGGCGCCATCATCGTGGGCGCCAGTGAATCAGAAACCCGCGCGCCGACCTGTTGGTCCAACTACGGCTCACGCATCGACCTTCATGCCTGGGGTTATGACATCGTCACCACGGGTTACGGCTTTCTTTTCAACGGCGGCACGGCCCAGCGAAGGTATACCGACTGCTTCGGCGGCACCTCCGGGGCCACGCCCATCGTTGCCGGCGCCGCGACCAGCCTGCGCGCGGCCGCGCTTGCCAATGGCCAGGGCATGCTAGGCCCGGAAGCGATTCGCGATGTGCTGGTCGATACGGGCACGCCCCAGGTCCCCGGTGCAAGACACATCGGTCCCATGCCCGACCTCGCCGAAGCATTCGACGAGGTAATTGGGCCCACGCCCAACCAACCTCCCGTCGCCCTGCCGGATGTCATCGCCATGCCTTCCTGTTCCGGTTTTGTGACATTCGATGCCAGCAAGCTGCTCGAAAATGATTCCGACCCCGATGGCGATCCACTCGGTCCCCCTTGCAGTTATTCTCAACCCGCCTACGGCCATTTGACATTAACCTTACACGGCCTCCGCTATACTCCAAATGCAAACCTCTGCATCTACGGTACGGATGCCTTCCGCTACACGATCTGGGACCGCCTCGACTGCGAGGGTCTCTCGGCTCAGGCTTGGGCCGTGCTTGCGCCGGCACTCGAGGGCCCCAAGATCTTCGAGGATTTCTTCGAGTTCGGCGATCTGGCCGCCTGGGAGGGAACCTATGTGCCGGGCGCGGGCAGCATAAGCGCAACCCAGGCCGCGGCGCTCAACGCGGGTTTTGGGCTGGAGGTCAGCCTGGCCGGCTCCGCGCACGCCTTCGCCTATTTCGACTTCAACCAGTCTGGTAGTTTTGAACCGGAGAAAAATACCTTCCAGGCATCCTTTCTCCTCGATCCCAACTCGATCGCACTCCAGCGTGCCGGCCATGTGATTCTCTCCGGGGTGGAAGCCGGGGTGACCACCGTCTTCCAACTGCGCTTCCGACACAACGGCGGCAACTACCAGGTCCGGCTCGACACCTGGGACGACAGCGGCGCCTTCGCCACGACTCCAGCTTGGGTCGACCTGATCGACGGCAAGCAGAGGCTGGCCATCGAATGGCGCGCGGCCAACCGCCCCGGCGCCAACAATGGCTTGATCCGATTGCATCTCAACAACGCGCTCGCCGGAGAAACGACCGGGCTCGACAATGACGCGGCCGAGGTCAACCGCATCCGTTTCGGCGCCGTCGGGGCCTCGAGCTTGTTGAACGGTTCGTATTATCTGGACGATTTCCGCTCATGGCGCTGAGGCTCCACATGGGCTTCCTCTCGGCAAGAGGCGGCCCGCGGCCGAGGAGAAGCCGCGCGGCCTCGATTCCTATTTGGGACTTGGTTCTCAAGGGTTTCGAGGCCGCTTTTCTCTACCACTATCGAATGAAGACCTTTTCAAGGTTTCAAATATTTTTGGTAGGGCGCGGCACTCTCCGGTTTTCCCCACAAGTCATATAACCGAACCAGCCTTTTCACCGTTGTATTAAACCTTCTGTCCTCGGGTTTAAGCCTCACCTTCATGGCATCGAAGCTTCTCAGCAGGAAATACTCGGACTCTTCATACCGCCGCTGAAGATAGAGACAATTGCCAAGCCGACTCTCGATATGGGCCACCCGCAAGCTCCCTGGATAGGATTCCCCCAGGTTATCGAGAATCGCCAAGGTCTTGCGAAGCTTCGCCTCGGCTTCCTCGAGCGCCCGCCTTTTCATAAGAAGTTCGCAAAGCTCCATGTACGGATATGCGAGGTTCGGATTGGTTTCACCGGAGACCCTTTCAAAGATATGAATGGTTTCCCGAAAGCATCTCTCCGCCTCGGGCAGCTTCCCCTCCCTTTTGTTCAGATTCCCCAAGATATAGTAACCATGGGCCATATCCGGATGATGTTTTCCCTGGCGCCTTTGCCTGGTTGCCATGGCCCGCTCGATGAGTTGGCGGGGCTCGGCAAACCCCTTGTTGCCGCTGAAGATGAGCAAAAGCGCCAAATTCATTTCCACGGTTGCCACGTCGAGATGGTCCTCCCCAAGCCGCGCCCGAAAAATCGCGAGGGCTTCTCGAAAGAATGGTTCCGCCGCATCCAGAAACCCCCTTTTCATGATGACCTGCGCCAGTGAATTGAGTGTCGCGGCCAAGTCGGGATGGTCCGCTTCCAGAACCCCACGCTGAATCATCAGCGCCCTTTCGAGTAAGAGTTCGGCCTCATCTTCCACCTCGGCCTCGATCAGGACTTGTCCTAGAGCACTGAGTGTGAGGGCTACCCGCGGATGACCCGCTCCCAAAATTTTTTGCTGAATGGCCAGAGCGGCCCTATGCCAACAAGCCGCCTCGCCGAACTCGCCCTTCTTTTGATATAAGTTTCCCAATCCGCGCAAACAATCGGCGGTTTCCTCGCCCTCTCTTCCCAAAACCCGCTCGTAGATGGCAAGCGCCTCGCGGAGAGTTGTTTCGGCCTCCTCAAATTCTCCTCGTTTTACCAACAGGTTCGCCAGCCCGTTCAGGGACCTGGCAATCTCGACCTGATTCCCGCCCGCCAGCCCTTTCCAAAGATCCAACCCTTGCCGGTAGGATTCCAAGGCTTTTTCGAACTCGCCCTTCGCCGCGTACAGTTCCCCTAGATCGCAAAGACTCACGGCGACTTCCTCATGCGCCTCGCCAAATAGGTCCCGGCGGAGTTGGAGAGCTTTCCGCAGCAATGAGGCGGCATCTTCATAGGAGCCCAAGCTTTGAAAAATGCGGGCGAAGGTGTGCATCAAACTGGCTCTGACCTCGGGCTGTTCCCGGAAGCTTTCGTCGATTTTTGCCACTCCCCGCTTGAGAAGCTCCTGGGAGCTCAGATTCCTTTCCTGACCTTCATATGGGTTGGATTCTTCAAATACATCGATCAAATATGCCAGCACATCGCGCGCTTTATCCCGGTCGCGGATGGCTTGCGCCTCGTGGAAACGGGCGAGTTTGCTTTCCCTTGAAATGCGTTGCGCCTGAAGGCTCACCATGGTGGAGAAACCCAGAAGAAGGCTCACCACAAAGGCCATCACGCCAACCGCCAACCGATTGCGGATCAGAAACTTTTTGATGCGGTAACCCCTTGTATCGGGTTGGGCGAGAATGGGCCGATGCTCCAGAAACCGTCGCATATCGCTGTAGAACTGGTCTACCGAGCTATACCGGCGCTTCGGCTCCTTGCGCAACGCCTTTAAGACGATGTTGTCCAGATCGCCTTGGAGTCGGCGTTGGAGCTCCCTGGGTTTGACCCCGCGCGAATGGCTGATCATTTCCGGCGGACATCGTTCCTGAGCGCCGGACTTGTTTTCCTCCGTGGCCCGTTCCATGAATGAGCTGGGCTTGGCGGGCGATTGCTCCCGAATCGCCCGCTCGATCTCACTAGGCAGCCCTTCTTTTAAGGGATAGGGCCAAAAACCACACAACAGCTCGAAGACGAGCACGCCCAAGGCATACACATCGGTGGCGGTCGTGATGGCCTGGCCCTCGACCTGTTCCGGGCTGGCGTAACGGGGCGTCATCAGGCGCATACCCGCTTGGGTGGTTTGGATCTGTTCCTTGAAACTAGCCGGATCGAGTGGTTTGGCGATGCCGAAATCAAGCAACTTGGGCGTCCCATCGGAGGTCACCAAAATATTGGCGGGTTTGAGGTCCCGGTGAACGAGCAGCCTTTGGTGGGCAAAATGAACCGCATCAAAAACCGGTTCCAGCAATTTCAATCGTTGCTCCAGGGTAAGGCGGCGCCGGTCACAATAGACATCGATCGGCAATCCCTCGATGTATTCCATGACAAAAAAAGGGCGACCGTCCTTGGTGGAGCCGCCATCATATAGGCGAGCGATGTTGGGGTGTTCCAGATTGGCGAGGATCTGTCTTTCCATGAGGAACCGGCGCAAGATATCCTCACCGCCAACGCCGGGGAGTAAGACCTTCACCGCAACGGTCCTGGAGAACGTGTCATCGTCTCGATTCGCCAGGTAAATGGAACCCATGCCGCCGCGGTTGATTTCGCGGATCAAAACATACCGCCCCAGGCGTCCTTCGGGTTCTGGACTCTCGGTTGCCGACAAGCTCGATGGGCGTTTCGAAAACAGCGGACCTTCCAGGAAATCGTCCGCATTCTGATCGGCCCGTAAAAGCTTCTCCACCTGCTGTCTCAAATCCTCGTCATCGCCACAGGCCGATTTCAGGAAAGCGGCTCGTTCCGAGGGTGGCCGTTCCAGGGAGGATGCGAACAAATTGTCCACCTGCTTCCAGCGTTTCGTTTTCATTTTCAACCTTTGATTTCTTGATAAAGCCATGAGCGGGCCAATCGCCATTGGAGATTCACCTGATACAGCGACACCCCCAACAGCCTCGCAATTTCCTCGGAGCTCAACCCGCCAAAAAAACGAAGCTCGATGATCGATGCTTTGCGGGAATCTTTTTTTGCGAGAATCTTCAAGGCCTCCTCCAGGGCCAGCAGGTCGACGCTTTTGTCCAAGGGTAACAATCCCTCTTCGATAAGAGTCTCCGGTTGTTGGCCCGAACCTCGTTTCTCCCGGTTGTGCCGGCGGGCATAATCGACGAGGATGCGACGCATGATTTTTGCCGCTATGCCGAAGAACTGTTCCCGGTTTTGCCAGCAGACCTCATTGGTTCCTAGAAGTTTGAGATAGGCCTCGTGAACCACCGCCGTGGGTTGGAGGGTGTGGTTGGACCGTTCCCGTTGAAAGTATGCGGCGGCGATTCGATGCAGCTCATCGTAGACTCGTGGCGCCAAAATGGTCGCGGCTTCTCCATCGCCGGCGCTCCACCTTTGTAGGAGCTGGGTGATCGTGGCGTCCTCGGCGCTTTTAGCCGCTTTCGTCGCGCCAGGGGACATGAGTTGGCTCTGGTTCCCTATCATCGGCCTTCCTGATTATGTGGAAATAGCGATTGGGATTGGGTCCGATTTAGGCTAGAGCCCATCCAGAAACAGCAAAATTCATCACCGAGAGCACGGAGAGAAGACAAAAAAATTTCGTTCATTAATTGAAGCTAAAGATCTTATGTGACTTTCTTTCGTGTGATTTCGTGTTTTTTGTGGTTCAAAAAAATGCGTTTCTGAGAAGGCCCTAAGCTAGATGGACGCGTAACCCCGAAGGTATCCAAGAGCGAGCTTAAGATCTTGAATGCAGATCCGTGAAATCGATGGGAAAAACTCAATTCATGCGAGGGAATTCTCTGGTAGCAGAGGTATCCCCACTTATATAGAGTGAGAAATTTAAGGAAATCCTCTCAAACGCTTGTGCTTTTTCTATTCGATGATTCGATTGGCGATAAAAACGGATCGGGGAAGGAAAAACCTTTTTGTTCCAGGATCAGGAATTCATGGGGTGCGTAACATCACGCCACTACCCGCTCCCAAATGAATCGGCGAATTGGCCTGCTCAGATATAGGCCATGGTCGTCTTCCGGCGAGGGGCTCCCTTTGTTTCGGGCCGAAACATGGCCTGGCCCCATGAAACACCATGAAACGCTCAGATGTCATTCCGATATCGGGAGTTTTATCCGTTTGGGTGCTCGGTTTTGCCGAACCAAGGCCTGGACGAATGAAAGACTCCCGAATGGCATTTGCTACCGATTCGGGAGTCTCTTGTTTTCCCTAGCCGCCTTGACTGTCAAAATCTTCACTCTTGTGTGGTGTTTTAAAGCGCCAAGGCTCCAGCCTTCAGAGTGCAGAACCCAGATCGTCAGGAAAGGTTTGTGCTTTCTGATTTCTGTCTTCTGACCTCTGTCTTCTGAGGGAACCCGACAGGCTGACTTCAGTAAGCCTAGACCGGCCCGTCGCATCCCGCTAGTTGGGAAGGTTGATGGGTTGCGCTCAAAGCAGGTCAACGGCCGTTACCATTCCTGCTCCAACCGTTTTACTGCCTTCACGCAACGCAAAGCGGATTCCCGGCTCAAGGCCAACCGGTTTTTGCAACTCAAAGTGAATATCGGCTCTCCCGCCAGGTTGAACGATCTCACCCTCGAGCTCGGTTCGGATGACACCGGTGACATCGGTCGTCCCGAAGTAGAACTGGGGCCTGTAGCCGCTGGAGAAGGGCGTATGCCGTCCGCCTTCATCCTTGGTCAAGGTGAAGATATGGGCCTTGCCGCTTTTTACCGGCTTGATCACGGCCGGTTTGGAAAGCACTTGGCCACGGCGGACTTCCTCCCGTTTCACCCCACGCAACAGTAGACCCACGTTCATGCCGGCGCGCGCCTCGGGCACATTCTGGTGGAATGCTTGGATCCCGGTCACGACGATCTCGGGTTGCCGCTCCTGATTGCCGATCAGTTCGACGGATTCTCCCATGCGAATGGTGCCGCGTTCGACGCGTCCACTCACTACCGTGCCTCGGCCGGTAATGGTGAATACATCTTCTATCGGCATCATGAAGGGACCCGAAAAGTCGCGAACGGGATTGGGGATCGAGGTATCCAGGTGAGCCACGAGTTCACGAATGCAGGCCGTGTCCTCATGGTCAATCCTACCGGATTCAATCGCCGCGAGCGCCTTCAGGGCACTGCCGAATACAAAAGGCACGTTTACGTATCCGTAAGCCTCCAGCATTTCTCGCAGTTCCATTTCAACGACCTCGGCCATTTCCTCACGATCCTCCTCTGGGATCGCGTCCATTTTGTTGACAAACACCACCAGGTGGCCCACGTTCACCTGACGAGCCAGGATCACGTGTTCAACGGTTTGTTTGGCGGCCCCCTCGGTTCCGTCGACAAGAAGGATTGCGCCATCCATCTGAGAGGCGCCCGTAATCATGTTTTTGACATAATCCGCGTGCCCCGGGCAGTCGATGTGCGCGTAATCCCTTCTCTCAGATTGGTAGTTGACATGGGAAGTATTGATCGTAATTCCCCGCTCCCGCTCTTCGAGACCATTATCGATTTGATTGAAGGCGTAGGCCTTGCCGCCATGCAACGCGGCTTGAAGCTGAGAGATGGCCGCGGTCAAGGTCGTCTTGCCGTGGTCGACATGGCCAATCGTACCCACGCTGATATGGATTTTGTTGGTCATCAGAAACTCCTTCATTCATTCCGAGTGGTTAGGGGTTACGGGATACAACAACTTGACCAGGCCGCTGCGCCATCCTCCCTTCGACAGGAATCCAAGGAAGACGGGTAGCCGGAGTCCATGTCCAGGTCAAACCGGAACGATGGCCCCTCTAGCTGCTCGGATACAAAAAAGGAGCCGGCTCCGGCTCCTCTTTCACTTCATGTTTACTGGCTTGGATCAGCCGAGCAAAAGAGGCCCCGGTAGGGTATCCAATGATGATGAGTCGTTTGAACGGACTTCCGCTGACGTAAGTTGAAAGCCGTTGGTAGCGGAAAAATTGCTCACGTTCAAACCTCCTCAAGTTTTTGCAGGCGATAGTATAAGTTAGGCTCTTTTCCAAGTCAAACAAAATGTTTGCAATTGCTTGATCCCGGGATTCGGCTCTCATCGACGTCTGATTTGGCCAATGAAAGCCCCGGGGTCGGTCTCGTCTTTCGGAAATGACCTTCGGATGGGGGTTTATGGGTTGTCCATGGCGGCCAACCGCCTTTGCGCCAAAAAGTAGGTAGAACGCGGGAGTTCGTTCTTCCTCTTGGGCTTTTCTACTTTTTCATAGGCGGTCCGCGCCGAACTCGGATAGCCGTACTGCTCGGCAATGCGGCCCAAAACATACCAATCCGAGGATTCCGGCAGCAAACTACCGCCCTTTTGCATGGTTTGGATGAGGGCGTCGCGCGCCTCCTTGCACCGGCCCTGCTCGGCATAAAGAGAGGCCAGGGTGTGCCAAATGGCGCTGACCTCGCCGTTGGACAGCTTGACCGCTTTCCGGATAAAGGACAATGCCCGATCATCGATCTGGTCGTGAATCAGGGCATTCCAGGCAAATTCATTGTAATCTTCCGCATCCCAAAGGCCTTCCGATTCGGTGGCCATAAATGTTTCCTGATAGGTTTCGAAATCGGAACCCACGGATTGGGTCCGCAGCCGAAGGCCGGGGAGCGCTTCCGCAAAGCCCTCCTTTCCCTCGTACTGGGAAAACAATTCATTTAACGCCTCCATTTTTTGGAGCTCATACAGGGTTTGTCCAAGGAGGAGGAATGTCAATATCGAGTCTGGATAGGCCTGGATGAGCCTTTGGTTTAGGGGCAAGGCCTCCTGAAAACGGCCGGCCTCGCCGAGGGCCATGGCCAAGGCAAAATCGATGGCGTCCAGGATCTTTTGATCCTTTTGACTTTTGCGCGCTTCCAGTAAGGTCGAGATCCCCAACTCCGCGCTGGATTCAAAGCCCGCCATGGCGATGGCGACCGCGATCCTGTCGCGCTCGGCATCGGATTCATCGCCCTTCCGCCATAGGTCCGAAAGCGCGGGTGGGTCCCGCTTCGACAATTGCGAAAACGGGTAGGCCTCTTGTGCCCAGGAAAGCCAGGTTTCAAAGGCGGGAGTGTTTCCCGCTTCCAGATAGCGAAACGCCTGGAGACCGACCTCGCCCCACAAGCCATTGGCGCTCACGATGCGGTAGGCGCCCTCCTGATGCACGAGAAAGTAGACCTCTTTTGTCTCGCCGTTGGAGCCCAGGACCCCGAGTTCAACGCGGTACCCGTTGTCATCGTCTCCTTCCACGCGGATATCGGCGATCGCCAGGCCCACCTCGAGCAGCAGCCTGGGATCGGCATCGGAGTTGGTGGCCAAATGCCAAATTTGAGCGAAGGCCTTCTCCAGGTTATCTTCAATTTCAGGATCGGTAATGAGCGCAAAGCAACGTGGCGTAAAAAAAGGCGCCAGCGCCGAAAAATCTCGCCCATCGGCGGCGACAACGCCGCGCACCACTTGCTTGACAACCCGTTCCGGACCAGTTCCCGCCTTGCCTTGTTGCACATCTTCATGCGCCTTCTTCAACATATCCGCACGGAACTCGATGTCCATCGCATTATCCGCGCCTTGAGCCGCCCGCTCCAGAAACCATGCGGCATGTTGATACTGCCGCAGCCGGACCAGTAGTTCCGCGGTCCCCGCCAACGCCTTCCTGCGCGAGTCCACATCCGGGATGCTTTCCGCCTCCTGCAAGCCTTTTTCCACCCCCTGGAGTCCGGTGATCGCCAGGATGCGGTACCCATGGCTGTTTTCAGGGCTCTCATGGGCTTTCAAAAAAGACAGCAGTTCCTCGAATTGCCCGGAAAGGGCCAGGTTGAGCTGCAGGTTCTCTTTCAGATTCGCCTCATGTTTTTCGATGAGGTAGCGATAATGCGGGGTCGCCTGCTTGATATCGGTGGTGGAGGTATAGCGAAAACCGTTCTCGTCGAACTCCATCAAGATGGCCAGATCCGCCCGGCTGACAAAGTGATCCGGATCGAGGACCACGGCCCGCTCGTAGGCGGCAATCGCGCCCGCCCGGTCATAGCCCGGATGCCGATAGCGGCCGAGCAGGTCATGCTGCAGGATGAAACCGAGCGTATTGTGAGCCTCGACCGAATCGGGGGACTTGCTCACGGCGGTTTGAGCGGCTTCCCGCGCCAAATCTCCCAACCCCGCTTGCAAAAGCGCCCGGGCATAGCGTGTGTGGTGGATGGGTTTCTCCGGGGAGCGCTCGGTCCACTTTCGGAATTGGGCCAAGGCTTGCTTGTACTGACCCTGCTCCAGCAAGCGCGCGCCCTCGTGATGGAAGCGGACGAGGATCCCGTCCTGTTCGAGCAGGGCCGCCGCATCCTCCCGATAGCTTTTGAATTCTTGCGGAGACAAGAGCCGCTTTCCGGTATCGAGTTGCAGGACCGCGGTCACCCGCTGGTCCTCATCCACGCGAAACTCGAAGTTCGTTTTTCCGGCGCCGATGGGTTTGGAGACCGACTCAGGCAGATGGGAAAGGGTGAACCCCTCGGGGGGCACGATGGTGTAGGTAATCTCATAGAAATACGGCCGCCAGAAAAGGTAGGCGTTCTCACGCGAGTTCTCATCGCCCGTGGCCTTGAGCTCATCGGGGAAATAGTCCAAAAGATCGGAGGGCATCACCGCGGCCACGGCCTCATTCTCCTCGGTCACCGCCCGTCCCAAATTACTCAGGGACAACTTGATTTCAAGGGGCCCACTCAGGTCGCGGGGATCGGAAAAGCTCAGGTCCTCGATGGTGGCGTTGCGAAAGGTTTCTTCGATAAAGCCCTGCCAACCCTCCTTTAAATCCTCTGGACTCAACCCATCCAAATCGGAACGGTAGGAGGCGTCCATGGCGCCTCCGTGCAAAAGCTTTACGCTACCCCGGCCCGAGCCCTCGTCAGGCAGGTGGTAGACGCGGGTCTCGCGAACCCAATTGTCGGAGGCCGGCGCTTCCGGGGTTTTGCTCAGTTCCCTCGTTTCCTTGTCCGCGATCAAGGCCCAACGGCCCTGATTGACGAGCGGCAAGGCGCCCTCCCGGTTGAAATCCCCGGTGGGGTCCACCCAAAACGGCGTGGCGTCGCGCACCACCACGATCGCGTGGTTGAATTCGCCCAAACCGGGAAGCTCGGGGTGGATGTCTTCGCCCGGGGAAGCATTGAGCAACGCGACATTCGCCTCGAAGCCCACGGAGCGCAGCATGCCGACTAAAAGAGTCGACTTGTCCTTGCAATCGCCGAACCCACGCGCGAGAGATTGGCTCGGCTTGGCGGGCATGATCGCGCTCTGCCCGAACGCCAGACCCGTGTAACGGACATTTTTCGATAACCAGGCCATAAAGGCTAGGGAGGTGGCGCGCGCATCGTCCTTGATCACCGCATCGCGGGGAACCCATGAGAAATCCTCATTCTCCAACTGCCGATCTACCCAGGAAGCGTACCGTTCCGCGACCCGAGCCCAAGAGCGGCCGGTCGTAAAGGCCAAATGGGCCCATCGCGGTTGATCTGGCGGCAGGTTGCTTTCCACGCCATCAAAGAGCGGGGTGTTCGTCAGCTCATAGGTGTAGCGCACACGTCCCTTTTCGCGTTCGATTTTGGGAGTAAGCTCGCGGTGGGGCCGCGTCACCAGGATAGGTTCCCTCCCCTCGGGCA
This sequence comes from Acanthopleuribacteraceae bacterium, assembly GCA_041940685.1. Classification (GTDB taxonomy): domain Bacteria; phylum Acidobacteriota; class Holophagae; order Acanthopleuribacterales; family Acanthopleuribacteraceae; genus JBGTRP01. The sequence goes on along the minus strand of JBGTRP010000058.1, from coordinate 3,495 downwards.
CATCCAGGATCAGGCGATGCATCCTTCGGGTTTGAAAACCCACCAAGTCCCAGGTATAAACGAAACCCTCCTCGAAAAACGGGCGGTGCTCGGAAACGACGACCTCCTCCTCGATAATCGAGTCCAGGGTGACCGCGGGAAAGGGCGCGCGCAATGTCCGGCTATCGGTATATACCCGATCCTGTTCCTCACCACCGGCCTCCTGAATGGTGCTCGGGTCGAGCCAGTGCGCCTGGCCATCGGGGTTGGATACGCGGACTCGAATCTCCGGGCGGTTTTGATGCCAGGGCGACCAGGAGCTCTCGGTGCTGGACCATTCGTCCACACCCTCCGCGGTCAGAATCCGGTACGCCCACCGGGTGGTTTGGGTCATGGCGCCGTCCTCGCCGAGCACGTATTTCGTCTCTTTCAACAGCATATCCAGGGATTCGTCCTCGGGCGGGGTGAGCGCTCGGGCCGCCTGAACCAATTCGAGTGGGTCGGCCTCAAAGGGCGCGCGCTCCCAGGGCGGCGGCTCCTGGGGAAACCCATTGAGGGCCCAAACACCCAAAACCCAAATCAAAAACAATCGAGACATGAGAAACTCCTGGCGCAAGAAGATGAGGATGGGGAATCCAAACCATGGACAGGGCCATTCCCTTCCGGCGCAAGCCCATTCGTCGGCATCACCAACCTTACCCTATTAAAGTGCGAAAAAAACCATATTATCTCATGCTGGTCCAGACGCGCCGCAAACACCATGGCATAAGTGGCCATGCCGACCGGTAGCGATCCGGGTTAGGCGCAAAAAATAGCCGGCGCGGATCGCTGAAGACGATAAGCCGCCAGATTCGGCCAGGGCTGATAGGTCACTTGGCCGGGGCCGCTTTTAAATGGCCGACCATGGCCTCGATGGCCCGGCCCAGGTCTCCCTCTCCATCCATATAGGGTTGCCAGTGCGCGGTCAATACCTCGTGGTAGCGTTTGAAAACATCGTGGAGGAACATATAGGGTTCGTGGCGGATACCCCTTTTGGCCAAAACCCGCCGGGCGAGCTCGCCGGTGGTGTAAAACAGGATGCCATGCCAAAGATCCTCGGGAACCGGCACGCCCAATTGCTCGCTCTTTTGCGCAATGGTTTGGTGGATGGGGCCGGACATCCGGCTGAGCGGGATGTGGGAGCTCTCGTGAAAAACCATCTCCAAACCCGGAAAGCCCTTATAAGATTTACGCGTACTGGAAATCACCACGTGATTGGGGTTCACGGTGGTGTAGGCGCCGGCCCAATGGGTGAAGGACCCGCAAAGGTCGATGCGGATCTTTTCCTCCGGCCAGGGAACGCCGTACCAATGGATCAGTCCGGCGACCATTTCCTCGCTGATATCCTCGACCCACTTTTTTTGGCTGGCGATCCATGCCTGGTTCATGCGGTCCTGCTCTTCCCAAAGCGCCCTTTCAAACACGGGCGCGCAGGCCGCGAGCACGCGGCTCAGCTCGGGTTCCAGCCGTTGGAGAGGCGCCCGCTCTTCCGGGCCGGTTTGGGTGAGCGCCGCCTTGATCTTGTGCATTCTGGGATCGAAGGTCAGCTTGAGGTCGATCAGGTTATCTTCATAGAATGCCAGCGCCTTCAATATAGCGGCGCCCTCGGCATCGGTGGCTTCCTGCCCGGAACCCTTCAGGAACCTCGCGATTCGGTCCGCATCGGCTTCGATCTTCCTGGAACGGACGTAGGCCGCTTGTTGGTAGAGATAATGGTGAAAGTTGACCCAAAAATGACTGTGAAATAGAAAGTAGCGGGTTTCCAAAACCGGTTGGTCCCACAGCTTCTCCGACATCGCACGCGAAAACGCGGCCGTTTGCCAAACCAAAATCAACGCCAATATCGCCTTCATCCTCTCACCATCCTCATTTTCGAAATACAAATATCTTAGCGGTTGAAAGGCTCCCGGGGGAAGTGTTCGTGGAGCGGCGCAATTTTTGGCTCCATCCGGTCCTCAGGGAACCCCTTTTCTAAAAAGCGGATTCACCGCAAAAAAGGGCCAAAGGCTTCGGGGAAGGGAGCGAGAATTTCAGCGGGAATCCAGCCCGCATGTACTATGATTACGAGGAGAATCGGGAGTTTCCCAGCTTTCGGCTCATTGGATTTAGGGAGCGTTTTCATGTCGATTTGGATCGCACTCTTGCGGGGCATCAACGTGGGCGGCAAGCACCGCCTGCCCATGAAAGAGCTGGTGGATGGCCTGCAATCGATTGGATTGAAACAGATCCGAACCTACATCCAAAGCGGCAACGTGGTTTTCCAATCCGACGACGGGAACCGCGAGGATTTGGCCTCCCAAATCGGTCATATGATCGAAGGGCGGCACGGATTCAGGCCAATGGTGCTCCTTCTCGGGCATGACCAACTGGCCGAAGCGGCCCGCGCCAACCCCTTCCCGGAGGCGGAGGAACGACCCAATACCCTGCACCTCTCCTTCCTTGCGACCAAACCCAAGGATCCGGACTTGCGGTCTATACAGGAGCTTTGCGCCCCGTCTGAGCGGTTCCAACTCATCGGAGCCACCTTTTATTTGCATGCCCCCGAAGGCATCGGCCGCTCCAAACTGGCGACCAAGGCGGAGAAGCTCCTGGGCGTCCCCGCCACTTCCCGAAATTGGCGAACCATCCAAAAGCTGTTGGCCATGGCAGAGACCTGTTGACCAGGTAGGCGGGAAAAAATCGAGCGGGGAATGTTCGTTGTTCAAGGCTACCGCGGGCCATTTCCGGGAGTGATGCCTATGCCCGCCGCCGGAGAGCGTCGCCCGGAATCGGCGCCGCATGGGGTTCAAAAATAAACGCCGGCGCTAAACCATTTGCGCTTCTGAAAGGTCCTAAGCATTAGCACACCCAAAGGAGGCTGGTTTGGATATCCTGATTCGTTTGGTAATCGGCTTCCTCGCGCTGGGCCTTGTGCTCTACACCCTGGAATGGCGCTTTCCCGTTCATCGGCAGCAAAAAATTCTGCGCGCCGGGTTCGGCACGGATCTCATCTACTGGTTCTTTACGCCGCTGGTCACGAGGTCCATCACCCGCTTCGCCACCATCCTCGTCCTGGTGCCGCTGGGCCTGCTATTGGGCCGCGAAATTGGGCCGGGGCTCGCCGCGGGCGCGGGCCCGATCGCGCGCCAGCCCTTTTGGGCCATCGCCCTGGAAATGCTCGTCCTGGGCGATCTGATCGGGTATTGGCTGCACCGCTGGTTTCACCAGGGACGGATGTGGCGCTTCCACGCGGTCCACCATGGTTCCGAGCAACTGGATTGGCTGGCCGCGGTGCGCGTGCATCCGGTCAATGACCTGGTGATGAAGGTCGGCCAGGCCTCGGTGCTGCTATGCCTGGGTTTCCCCTTGACGGCCCTGGCCGCCTATGTGCCCTTCTTGAGTTTCTACGCCCTGCTGCTGCACGCCAACGTCGGCTGGTCCTTCGGCCCCTTGCGCCATGTCCTGGCCAGTCCCGCCTTCCATCGCTGGCACCACACG
>JBGTRP010000057.1:0-15728 GCA_041940685.1 Acanthopleuribacteraceae bacterium | reverse complement strand
AGTTTTTTTTGGTTCCGGCAATCGAAAAAAGCCCAACCAGACCGGCTTGAGCAGAAAACATGTCATCGAGGCCTGCCACGAGGCCATGCAACGCCTGCAAGTAGATTACCTCGACCTCTATTTTTGTCATCGCCCGGATAAGGAAACTCCAATTGAGGAAACTGTTTGGACCATGCACAACCTCATCCAACAAGGGAAGAATCCGTTCGCAACAGAACTCGTCCTGAATCAACTCGGGCACCACCCGCTCCTTTAGGACGATGTTGACCAGAGCGAAATGGGGCACCTTCACCAGGCGCCGGGCCAATAAATAGGAGAGGCTTTTGAGACGATAACCAACGATCATTGGGGTATGCAGCAGGGCGGTTTCCAGGGTTGCCGTACCCGAGGCCACGAGCGCGGCATCCGCGTGAAACATCACCTCCCGCATCCGTCCGGTGAGGATGGGAATCGGTTCTTCAGCCATCAACGCTCTCATGTCGCCCGCATCGATGGTGGGCGCCTGGGGTATGACGAACTGATAACGATCCTTGCGGGAATGGGCCACGTCCAGCATGACGGGTAACAGTTTGCGAACCACAAAGGCGCGGGAGCCCGGGGCCAATGCGACGAGCGGTTTGTCCGGGTCCAGGCCGTATTCGCGAAAAAAATCATCGCGCGGACCATAACTTTTGAGCTCATCCACCAATGGATGCCCCACCCAGGTAGTCGCCAGGCCAAGGGCTTCATAAATCGGTTTCTCAAATCGGAACAACACCAGCATGTGATCGACCAGTTCGGCGATATCACGGGCCCGTTTCCGGCGCCAGGCCCAAACCTGGGGCGAGACATAGTAGATGATGGGAATACCCAGGCCGGCCATGGCCCGGGCGAAGCGCAGGTTAAAGTCCGGCGCGTCGATTAACACGATCAAATCTGGTTTTTCCGCCTTGGCGCGGCGAACCAGGGTTTGGAACATCGCCTTCAACCGCTTGAGCTGCGCCAACACCTCGAATAGGCCCATCACGTTGAAATCGCGAATATGGAAAATCGGCCGCATGCCGCGCGCCACCAGGCGATCGCCGCCTACCCCGACAACCTCGATCTCCGACCGGACGGACCGCAACGCATCCACCAGGCTGCCCCCCAACAGGTCGCCGCTGGTTTCGGTGCAAATGAGGAATATTTTTTTTGCCAATGGGCCACCACATCCCCAAAGCTTGTTTCGAAACACAACAATCTAACAGATTTCCCCGGGAAAAAGGAAACCAATGCGGCTTTTCCACCTCGCGGGCGAATCCTGTGACCAACCTTTTCTCATCCATTCCTCGCCGGCCCACAAAGGCGAGGTGCTATAATGGGTGTTTCAAGCAAAGACCATCCTAACCGGCTCCCCCTAGTCGCCTTGGCGGTCAAAATCTTTACTTTTATGTCAAGTTTTGGGAACGCCAAGGCGGCAGTTGCAAGCACCAAGAAACAAGCAGCAAGCGGGGGCATCGCAAACTCAACTTGTTGCTTGGAGCTTGTTGCAGCGGGATGCCGGTAAGCCCTTTTCGGTTCACCTTGATCGGCTGGGAGGCATCCCGCTAGAAATACTTACCCTCGCTCGCGGCGCATTGTCCGCCGGGCATGGGCCTATCTCTCCACCATTTTAGGAAGTGAATTGAGGCTCACTCTATCCGCCCAATGGTTTTTCCGGATCTGCTTTCCGTTCGTTTGTTTCAGCGGACTACCGTGCCTTTGCGCCGACGGTTCGCCCTGGAAATTCCGCCGAATTTCCACGGAGCGGGGGTTGTCTCATAATGTCGTCTACAGTGTCATTCAGGACGAGCGGGGATTCATTTGGTTGGGCACTCAAGTGGGCCTGGACCGTTTTGACGGCTATGGCTTTAAGGGTTTTCAGTACCAACCCGATAAGGAACAGGCCCTGTCCGGCAATAACCTTAGCGCCCTGGGACTGGACCCCGACGGCATCATTTGGATTGGGACCTGGGGCGACGGTCTCTTGCGGCTGGACCCGAGCACTCGGAAATTCAGGGTTTTTCAAAACCGCTCCGATGAGCCGGACTCGCTGAGCGAGGATCGTATTCAATCACTCTATGCGGATAGCCGGGGCGCGGTTTGGGTAGGCACCTTTTCTTCCGGCCTAAGCCGGCTCGATGTCGCCAGCGGCGTTTTTCGCCATTTCCAAATGGACCGGGGCCAGCTAGAGGGCCAGGCCCCCAACCGAATTTGGTCCATCTGCGAGGACCACCTGGGACGCTTGTGGCTAGGTACCGACAATGGCCTCTACCAATGGCGGGAGGAAGGCGAGGAACTCACGCGATTCTCGCCGGATACCGAGGGCTGGGATTCAATTCACGGTTTCGCGGTCAAGGCCTTGGTCGGCGATCCAAGCGGACGGATTTGGATCGGAACGGAAAGCGGGCTCTTCCTGGCGGAGCCCAATACCGGCGCATTGACGCATTATCGGCTGGACCCCGGCGCCGAGGACGCCGATATTCGCGCGCTGCTCCTTGACCACCAGGGCGTTTTGTGGATCGGCACCTACGGCGCCGGTTTAATTCGGCTCCTTCCGGAAAACGGCGAAACGCAATCCTTCCGTCATGATCCCAGCAACCCATTCAGCATCAGTGGCGACCGCATCGAATCACTGTACGAGGATCGGGGCGGCGTACTGTGGGTGGCCACCAGCGGCGGTGGCGTCAACACCCTGAACCTGGAACCCAAGCCCTTCCATCATCTAATACTTTCTGCCCGTGAGAATTCCAACGGCGTCAACAACGACATCAGCGCCATCTTCGAGGAACCGAACGGGGACCTTTGGATCGGAACTTACGGCGACGGCCTGCGCCTCCTGGACAAGGCCCGCGGCAGCTACATCCATTACCGCAACAATCCCGAGGATCCGCGCTCGTTGAGCGACAACACGGTCCGGGCGGTGCTGCGGGACCGAAGGGGTATGCTTTGGATCGCCACCTACAGCGGCGGCATAAACCGCAAGCTGCGCGATGGCTTGGGATTCCGCCACTATCGCGCGACTCGTGAACCTGGCGGGGGTCTCAGTCATGACAGGGTTCGCCGCCTTTACGAGGATCGCTCGGGCCGGCTTTGGGCGGGAACGGAAAACGGCCTGAACCAGTACGATCCGAACGTCGATCGTTTCCAGTGGATCTACGGCGCAAAGGCCGCAGGCTCGACCATTGTCCTGAGCCACCCTCGCATCCTGGCCCTGTGGGAGGATCGGAGGGGCATGTTCTGGGTGGGCACCGAGGATGGCCTCAATTGCATTTTCGCGCCCGAATCCACCAACCAGATCTTTCGCCATCAGCCCGGCAAGCAAGACAGCCTCAGCCACAACAGAATCTTTTCCATCAATGAGGATCGGGAGGGTGGCCTTTGGATCGGAACCAATTACGGACTCAATCGCTATTTGCCGGAGACCGGCGGCTTTCAACGCTTTTTTCAAGACATATCACCGGCGCGAAACCTGATCCTGGCCATTCTCCAGGATGAGGCGGGGTTCCTGTGGATTAGCTCACCCGCGGGCCTCGCCAAGCTCGACCCCTCCACCGGGCGTTTTCGCTGCTACGATGTCCACGACGGATTACAGGGCAACACTTTTAATTTCGGGGCCGGCTACAAAAGCCCAAGTGGTGAAATGTTTTTTGGCGGCACCAATGGGTTGAACCGCTTTTTTCCCTCGGAAATATCCGACAATCCCCATGTGCCGCCCCTGGCAATTGTTTCCATCCAGGTTCTCAATCAAGAGGTCACCGCGATCGCTGGCAAAAACGGGATAGAGGAGCTCGAACTCCTTCCGGGGCAGAACGTGTGTTCGTTGGAATTCGCGGCGCTGGACTACTCCTCCCCTGAAAAGAACCGCTACGCCTATCAATTGGAAAGGTTTGACAAGGATTGGGTAGAGGCGGGAACCCGGCGCTTCGCCACCTACACCAACTTGGACCCCGGCGATTATCGCTTTCGCGTCAGGGGTTCCAACGGGGACGGGGTCTGGAACGAACGCGGCATCGAGCATTGGATTCGGGTTGTCCCTCCATTTTGGAGAACCTGGTGGTTTTTGGGCTTGTCGGCGCTGGTTCGGGGGGGGTGGTCTATTGGCGTCTGCGCGTCATGGCGGGCCGTACGCGAAAGTTGGAACAGCGGGTGGAGGAACGCACCAGGTCTCTGCGCAAAGCCAATACCATCCTGTCCAAAACCGCGCGCGATTTGAAGGAAGCCCAGGCCAAATTGCTGCGATCCGCCCATCGGGCGGGCATGGCTGAAATCGCCACGCATGTGCTGCACAATATCGGCAATATCCTCAACAGCGTCAATATTTCCTCGCAAGAGCTGGCGGATATGGTGAGGGGCTCCAAGGTCAAGGGGCTCAAGCGCGCCAACAACATCATTCGCGAAAAGTTCGCCACTCCTGAACAGTTAGAAGCCGTCCTGCCCAAGGGCGGCGCCTTGGTGGCCTATTACCTTCAACTGGAACGGGTTTTGGAAGATGAGCATCACAAGATGACGAACGAAATTAGATCCCTGATTCGAAAGGTAGCACTCATCTGCGATGTGGTGGCCACGCAACAGGAATACGCCAACGCGCCCATCTTCACGGAGAAGGTCAACCTGCGCAAGCTCATGGACGATGCGCTCAAGTTGGAGGGCAGCACTTTCGAGAGGGAGGGCATTGAAATCCGCAAGCGGTACGAATCGCTGCCACGCTGTCGAATCTCGCGGGTCAAGTCGCTGCAGGTATTCGCAAACCTGATAAAATACGCGCGCGAATCGCTATTAGGAGCGACTCGAACCCCCGGCCGGCGGATGCTCTCGCTTTCCATCGAGTTGGCCGATCCAGACACCATCCGCATCGTGGTCGCCCATAATGGAAAGGGTTACCCAAAAGAGAAATTGAGCAAGGTTTTCGCCCAGGAAATCGGCGAGGCGCGGGAATCGCGCGAGTTGGGGCTGCATCTCGCCGCGGTAGCGGTATCCGAGATGGGCGGACGGATTACGGTCGATAGTAAGGGCCCCGATCAAGGCGCCTCCTTCGTGGTAACCCTCCCATTTTCAGGCGGCAACGCCGGAATGATCAACCAGACGCGGCCCCGGACCGACCAACAAAAAAGCCGGCCTCCAGAAGGATAACCGGCTCGGACTCCATGACCGGGGATCGGTCCCACTCGGACCTGAGTGCTCCCCGGTAGCTCATGGGCTTGGATTCAGTAACGATAGTATTCGGGTTTGAAGGGGCCTTCCTTGGGCACGCCCAGGTAATCGGCCTGGTCTTGGGATAATACGGTCAGATGAGCGCCCAATTGGCCCAGATGTAGCCGCGCGACCTCCTCGTCCAGGGTCTTGGGCAGCATATGCACGCCCAGCGGGAAACTCTCCGGTTCGGTCCAAAGCGCGATTTGGGCCAACACCTGGTTGGAGAAACTGTTGCTCATCACAAAGGAGGGATGTCCCGTGGCGCAACCCAGGTTCACCAAACGGCCACTGGCCAGCACGATGATGCTCTTGCCGTCGGGGAACACGTACTTGTCCACCTGGGGCTTGATGTTGATATGCTCGACCTCATCGCTATGGGTTAAATAGGAAACCTGAATTTCACTGTCGAAATGACCGATGTTGCAAAGAATCGCATGGTCTTTCATGGCCTCCATATGGCTGCCGTTGACCACATCCTTACAGCCCGTGGCGGTGACGATGATATCGGCAATCGGCGCGGCCTCTTCCATGGTCACGACCTGAAAGCCTTCCATGCAGGCCTGCAGGGCGCAGATCGGATCGATTTCCGTCACCAGCACCCGCGCGCCGAAGTTGCGCATCGACTGCGCGCAACCCTTGCCCACATCGCCGTATCCGCAAATCACGACGACCTTGCCGGCCACCATCACGTCCGTGGCGCGCTTAATGCCGTCCGCCAAGGACTCGCGGCAACCATAGAGATTGTCGAACTTGGATTTGGTGACCGAATCGTTGACGTTGATCGCGGGCGTCTTCAGTTCGCCGCGCTCATGCATTTGGTATAGCCGATGCACGCCCGTGGTGGTCTCCTCGGTAAGACCGCGAATTCCCTTCATCAATTCGGGATATTTGTTGTGAACGATCGCGGTCAGATCGCCGCCGTCATCCAAGATCATGTTCAGCGGCTGGCCATCGGACCAGAAAAGCGTCTGCTCAATGCACCAGTCGTATTCCTCCTCGGTTTCACCCTTCCAGGCGAAGACCGGAACGCCAACCGCGGCAATCGCGGCGGCCGCGTGATCCTGGGTAGAAAAAATATTGCAGGACGACCAGCGCACCGAGGCGCCCAATTCGACAAGGGTTTCAATGAGAACCGCGGTCTGAACGGTCATATGCAGGCAGCCGGCAATGCGAGCGCCGGTCAGGGGTTTGGAGTCCCCGTACTTGCGCCGCAGGGCCATCAGACCGGGCATTTCTTTTTCTGCAATCACAATTTCTTTGCGGCCGTAATCGGCCAGCTCGATATCCTTTACCTTGTAATCTTGAGTTTTGGTTACCATGCAATTCTCCTAAATAATCAAAAAGAGCGGGGTCAAGGGTTGGAGGGAAGGTTCAAAGACCAATTCGCGATTAGGCCAACTTGGCGGCCAGGTCCGTTTGCTCCCAGGGAAACTCGGAGCGGCCAAAGTGACCATAACTGGCGGTCGCACGGAAAATGGGGCGCCGCAGGCCGAAATGCTCGATGATGCCGCCCGGCGTCAAATCGCAGTGGCGACGAATCAGAGCCACCAACTCCGCGTCGGTTTTCTTGCCGGTGCCGAAGGTGTCCACATGGATGGAAACCGGCTCCACCACGCCGATGGCATAGGCCAGTTGAATCTCACAACGGGAGGCGAGACCCGCGGCTACCAGGTTCTTGGCCACGTAACGCGCCGCGTAAGCCGCCGAACGATCCACCTTTGTGGGATCTTTACCCGAAAACGCGCCGCCGCCGTGCCGCGCGTAACCGCCGTAGGTATCTACAATGATTTTTCGACCGGTCAAACCCGCGTCTCCCATGGGCCCGCCGATAACAAACCGACCCGTGGGGTTGATGTGATAAACGGTATCCTGGTGGAGCATCGATTCGGGCACGGTAGGCCGGATCACGTGCTTGAGAATATCCTCCCGCAGTTGGGCCAGCTCTACCTTGGCGTCGTGCTGACTGGAAATGACCACCGTATCCACGTAGAGCGGGGTATTGTTCTCATAACGGACCGAAACCTGAGACTTGCCGTCCGGTCTCAGGTAGGGAAGGGTTCCATCCTTGCGCGCCTGGGTCAACCTGCGCGTCAGCCGGTGAGCCAATTGGATGGGGAAGGGCATGAGCTCCTTGGTTTCCTCACAGGCAAAGCCGAACATCAAGCCCTGGTCACCCGCGCCCAGGCGGTCCACGCCCATGGCGATATCGGGGGATTGCTTGTCCAATGCGACCATGACCGCGCAGGAATTGGCGTCGAAGCCCATATCCGAATGCGTGTACCCGATATCCCGCACCACATCGCGCGCCAAGCTCGCCGCATCGATGGTTCCGGTGGTGGTAATTTCGCCGCTTACCAATACCAGGCCGGTATTGACAAAGGTTTCGCAGGCAACCCTGCTCTTGGGATCTTGACCGAGCGCCTGGTCCAGCACCGCATCGCTGATTTGATCCGCCATCTTATCGGGATGACCCTCGGTAACGGACTCGGATGTAAAGATGAAAGACATACCTCGAACTCCTGTTCGTGAACTGTATTGATGAGAAGCCAAAACCCCGGGTCCATACCGTTCGGGTGATCAACGGGGAACCGGCCGCACCGCGCCCCGCTCGTTTCTCAAACCGATTATTGTAACATGATATCGGCCATGCGTTGATTTGCAGATGTACGCGATCGCACGGAAATCGGGATCATTAGAGATATGGATGAAGCATGGGAATTCGCGTACAGAAGGCCGGCATGGCCAAGGATGAAGGGGTGGGTTTGATAGTTGCCGGGTTACCCGAATCACTCGAACCCGTCGCCATCTTGCCCGCAACATCATAAGGCCTCATCCACCGAAAAGGAAGACCTTCAGGCGTGATTTCCGACTTTTTTCGAGTCCTCCTTACACCGGCGTCCCGATTCGACCCTCGCGCGGTCCGGATTCGAGGTTGAGCACGCCCCGGGGACAGACCGCGGAACAAATGCCGCAACCCACGCAGGAAGCGCGCACTATATTCTCCCCCCGCTGTGCATAGGCGCGCACGTCGATTCCCATCTCGCAATAAGTGGAGCAATTTCCGCACGAGATGCATTGACCGCCATTGGTGGTAATGCGAAAACGGGAAAAATACCTTTGCAGAACACCGAGGATGGCGGCCATGGGGCAGCCGAAGCGGCACCAAACCCGGTTCCCCATGATGGGATAAAAACCGGTGCCGATCACGCCCGAGAAAATAGCGCCTATCAAAAAGCCGTATCCGGAAGCGAACTTGCCGGACCAGGTCCCCAGAAGCTGGCCGCTCCAAAAATGGTTGGCCCATAACAAGCCCGTGGTGAGGAAGATAAATATCAGCACGGAGTGAATCAGCCATCGTTCGATCCGCCAGGCGCGCAGGGACTTGTCGGAATTTTGGCGAAACGGGTCACCCAGGGTTTCGGCCAGTCCGCCGCAACCGCAAACCCAGGAACAATACCAGCGCTTGCCAAAAAAGTATGTCAGCACCGGAGTCAACACGGCGATCGAGACGATCCCCCAGAAAAGCATGAATTTGCCCATGGCCCCGCCCTGGAGAAGTTGGCTCACAGAGGAAGGAAAGAGCTCGTAATAACGCAATGGCCAGATATTGGTCCACTCATAATAGGGCTTGTTCAGCTTGAGCAGGAAATTGGGGATCAGAAAGGCGAAGGCCAGTTGAAAAAACATGACCGATAGCGTCCGCAGGATCTGATAACGGCTGTGGCGGTACTTGATCAGCGCGCGAACGCCCATCACCAAGATGGCCAGGGTATACAGAAATCCATAGAGAAACCACTGGCTGAGGCCGCCATCCGCGCCGATCGCCGACTCGCCCGAAATCCAGACTTTGACCGGATCCACCAGGGCGATCAGGTGCCGGAGCCAGGTCGGTTCGAAATATAGAATTACGTAAAACCCGGTCAGAAAGACGCCCAGCATCCAGCCCACGGCCCCGCGGGACAGGGCGCCGCTGAACATAATGTGATTGTTCTTGATTCCAGCCGGCTGATCCTTGCGACCGTCGAGAATATGGACCAGCGAACCAGCGACGGCCAAGCCAAGGCCGAGCCAGCCTGGAATGGCGCCGCCCCCCAGCGCCGCGGCAAGCAGGAGCAGCATTCCCACGGAAAGAATCGCCAGGCCGGCCTTTTGCGCGGGCCGCATGGCATGAGGCGCGACCTCGGGTACCAATTGCAGGCTGTGTTCACTGGACATGCTCACCTCTTTCTCTCGATTGAAACCTCTTGACCCGATTCCTAAAAAAGCCCGAAAAGCCGCTTTTTCGGCTCTGCTTCAATGGGAGACCCGGTAGGAGCCTCGTTGTAGCGGGCGACCACCTCCGCCTCGAAACGGCGAAAGAATTCCGGGTCGAAATTGGCCTCGTGCAAGTGGCCGACCACATGGGCCAGCGTCCGTTTCTCGGCTAGCCAGCGCTCGAAAACCCGGTGCCGGTAACGAATTCCAAAGCTGTTGACCCCCACCAAACGCCCATCGTCCTCGCGGTAAACCAACCGCAGGCACCGCTTTCCGTCGGGATGCTCCCAAAACAGGGACGCCTCGCCCTCGCGCGGTTGATTGGCCACAAAGCCGTAGGTTTGGTATTCGATATCGAAGAACTTGGCCGAGTTGAACCAAATGCCGCGGTCGTACCGGGTTCGCTCTCCACAAATCGTGGCTGCCAACGCCTCGCCCTGCATGCGGCCCGTGTACCACAACTGCTCTACCCGACCATTGCCTTCTTCATCCACGATCTCCGCGCAATCTCCGACCGCGTAGACGCCCTCGATCTCGGTCTCCAGAAACGGGTTGACCAGCACCCCCCGCTTGGTGGGAACCCCGGAGGTTTTCACCATTTCGATGTTGGGGCTCACCCCGGCGGTCAGACCCACGAACTCGCAATCGATGCTTTCCCCCTGGTCGGTGACCACCGCACGCACCCGTCCCCGGTCATCGGGTAGGATCTTTTCGAGCTTGGTGTTCAGTTTTAGCTCCACGTGATGTTCGTGAATATGGCGGCCCACGAGCTCGCCCTCCTCGCGCGGCAGCACATTGCCCCAGTAGTGAGGCTCCATGACCAGAAAGGTCACGCCGATATCGCGGGTGCGCAACATTTCCGCCATTTCGATGCCGATTAGGCCGCCGCCCACGATGACGGCCTGTTTCACGCCCTTGGTTTGCCGCTCCATCTTCTCCAGATCCCGCAAGCCATAGAGTCCCTGAACGCCCTCCAGATCCTGACCTGGCCAGCCGAAGTAATTGGATTTGGAGCCCACCGCGATGATCAGCTTGTCATAGACGACCGGTTCGCCGCGATCCATAACCAGCGTTTTGGAATCCGTATCGATGCGGTTGACCCTCGCCCGCACCAGGTCGATGCGGTTCTTGGACCAGAACCAATCCTCATAGGGTTTCGTGTTCTCAAAGGTCATGTGCCCCATGTAGATGTACATCAGCGCCGTACGAGAATAAAAATGTTCCGATTCATCCGAAATGACCGTGATCCGCGCGTCGGATCGCTTGCGGATATGACGGGCGGCGGTGATTCCGGCAATACCGTTGCCGATGATGGCGATATGCGTCATGGGGACATGCTCCTGCGCCACGGGGAATTGGGGGAGAGAAAGCTGTGCGAGGACTAAGGGGCGGATGTTACATGCTACCTCGCGGCATGATCGATAAGGAAACTTGTGTTGCTTGGTTCGGCTGGCTTTCCCTATAGAGTAAAGCAAATCAAACACTGCAATCAACAGTAGGGTGGGCGGATCTCATTCCAATAAATCGCGGACCGCCTCGCGGGAGCCGTTAAAAAAAGGCCAATTTGAGCGCCAGCAACAGGCCAATCAGGTAAAGCGGCCAGCGAACCTCGCGGACGCGGCCCGAAAACAAGTGGACCAGGCAATAACTCAAGATACCCAGGGCGATGCCGTCGGTGATGGAAAAGGTCAGCGGCATGCCGAGGATGGTCAGGAAGGCGGGTACGGATTGGTGGTACTCGCGCCATTGGATCTCGCCGGCGGCAAACATCATCATGGCGCCGATTACGATCAGCGCGGGAGCGGTGGCCGCGGCGGGAACCGCGCTGGCCAGGGGCCAAAAAAACAGGCTGGCCAGAAACAGAAGCCCCACCACCACCGCGGTTAAACCGGTTTTTCCGCCCTCCTCGATGCCCGCGGCAGATTCGATGTAGCTGGTGGTGGTGCTGGTGCCGACCAATGCGCCGAAACAGGTGGCCAACGCATCGCTGCTAAAAGCCGCGCGCGAGTGTGGCAACTGACCTTCGCGATCTACGAGCCCGGCTTTGCGCGAGAGCCCGACCAGCGTACCCGTGGTATCGAAAAAATCCACCAGCAGGAAAGTGAATACAATGGTCAAGATCCCCGCGCTCAGCGCGGACCGAAGGTCGAGCGCCAGGAACAGATCCGTGGGCCATACCGGGGCGCGAACCCAACCATCCTGGAACCCGGCAAAGGGTTGGCCGTCGTACACGGGCGCGCCGGTCAGAATGGCCAGCGCGGCGGCGCCCGCGATACCGAACAAAATCGCGCCGCGCACCCGCCGCACCAGCAACACCAGGGTCAGAAGCAATCCGGCAGCGGCGATCAGCGGTTGGGGCCGGGTCCAATCGCCCATGCTCACCAGGGTTACGGGATGGTCGGTCACCATGCCGCCGTTAATCAGGCCGATCATGGCGAGGAAGCAACCCACTCCGGCAGTAATGGCCAACTTCAGTGTGTCTGGTAAAGCCGCGACCAGGTAGGACCGCAAACCGGAAAAGCCAATCACGAAAAACAGACCGCCGCTCAGGAATACGGCGCCCAGAGCCGCTTGCCAGGGAAATCCCTCGCCCAACACCACGGTATAGGCAAAGTATGCGTTGAGCCCCATTCCCGGCGCCAGAGCGAAGGGGTAGCGCGCCCACAGACCCATGACCAGGCAACCGAAGGCCGCGGCCAGCGCCGTGGCCGTCAGCAGTTGCGGAATGGCGGAGCCGCCTTCGAGCTTAATTGCCTCGCCCAAAATCGACGGGTTGGCGAACAGAATGTAGGCCATGGCGAGAAACGTGGTCAGCCCGGCGCGGGCCTCGCCTCCGATGGTCGAACCCGAGGCGCGAATCCCGAAATAGCCGTCGACTCCCGCGCGTAGCTTTTTTTTCATTGAGCAGTCCCGAGAGGTGGCGTCGCTATTGCAAAAGAAACCCATTGTAACGCGGTCGGACCGGGGCGACAAACCAACGCCCAAAGCCTGTCCCTTAACCTCACAATCCGAGATCTAGGCCGGACCCCTTGAGGCTCCCCAATTGCGCCAGGGCGAGGTTCGCGGCGCGGCGCAAATAAAGGTCCTCGCTCCGCGAGAGGCCTTCCAGGGCGGACCGCATCTCCGCGTCGGCAAAGCGCACCTGATGCAGACGAACCGCGGCCATGAGAGCGAACACATGAGGGAGGCGCGCCAGTTCTTCGCCCGCCCGCTGGCGCGAGGACAGGCCGCCCTCGCGGGCGCGTGCGCGGATCGCGGACTCGGGCGCGTTGAGAAAGCCCGCGAGCTCCGAGATGGAAAACCAGGGGCCCTCGGACCGGTCCGGCCGCAACTCCTCCAGCAAAAACCTTCGATAGTGGTCCAGAAACTCGTTTTCAAATGCCAATGTCTCCCGACAAATCTCCCGGAGCCGGTCCCGGTCCACCTGAGAAGAGGGAACCTCGTAACCCCAGGCGCGGCGGCAAGTGGCCTCGATCGTCTCCAGCAATTCCGCACCGGAGCCGCCGATATGTTGGCAAAACAGGCGAATACAGTCCTCCTTGCTGCCCGCGTATATTCCGGCGCGGGCCAGCAGCGCGGTTGCGGGTTTGCCCACGCAGCCGATCAGAGCCTTGGTATTCCATGCTCTCGCGTTCTTGTGTCTTTGCAGGGTTTGGCTTTCATAGCCAAAAAATGGCCGAGTCCGGTCGGGAAAATCCAAGGGCAAGGAGAGGTAGGGTAATCCCGTTCGCAAACGGGCAGAGGGCTCCCAGGCGAAATGCATGCGCCGGCGCAAAAAACTCTCCATCTCCACCGGCGCCATTCGTGCGCGGATATCCTCGCCGAAAACCAGACGCGCGCCCGAGCGAATATCGGGCAACCCCGTGCGCAGCATGGCCGGCTCGCCTTGAATATTGAGGTCCAAGGCAACCCCGCCACCTTCGCGCTGGAGTATTTGCGCCTCCCGCCGCGCCATGGCCTGGGACTCCGGTCCGGGCATTTGCCGAAAGACGACCAGCATATCCAAATCGCTTTGCGTCACGGGGTTTCCGCACGCGAAGCTACCAATCACATAATGGGCCCGTACTTGGTCAGGGAAAAGCTTCTCGAAACGCGCCACCATGGTGGACAACAACTTATCCACGGAACCTTGACCGGTTTCGAAGAGCAACTTGGGAATCATAGGACCGAACCGTCTCGTCCTTTTTGGCGCAAAATTTAGGGTTTGATGATCAAGCCCTGGCCCGTGGGCAGGGTGAGGATGGGAACCTCCCTCTCGCGCGCGAAGCGATCGTATTCACGCGTATGCACCCGAAAATAGGTGGAGGTTGCATAATCGTCGATCAGCATCACCGCTCCGCTGACCAGCTTGTCCCAAAAAAACTCGGCGGCCGCGATTTCGGGTCCCGCCACATTGAGGTCCAGGGAGAGATAGGCGATGCTTGAAGCGGGAACCTCGGCCAGGGTCTGGGGCAGCTTTCCCTTGATGAGACGCACATTGGGATAGTCGCGGAATCGACCACGCACAAATTCGTAGGTGGGCCGGTAGCGCTTGCCCCCCATGCCGAAAATCGCCTTCTCCTCGGGGTTCCGCAGCTCCGCGGGCAAACCCTCGTAGGTATCTAACAAGTAAAAAGTCTTGTCCAAATCGGCAAAGCCTACAAATTGCGCCACGGCCCGCGACATCACCGCCTCGAACACCCCACACTCCACGAAATCACCGGGCAGGTTGCGCGCTTTTCGCGCGGCCCAGCAGGCCACGTGGACCTTCCAGCGCTTGGGTTTCATGGAGGTTCCATGCGCGCCGGCTTCATAGGCCAGCTTGAAGGCTGGATCCTCCAAAAAATGATCGCAGACATGATCGGTGATCAGGCGATCCTCGTTGTAGCTGGGCCGGAACATAAACCCGATGCGTTCGGCCAACTCCGCGGGATCGCCCGCGGGCCGCTGGAACATCAACTTGAAGAGGAAATCGGTCAGGTACGGCGCATCCGGAAAGAGCAGCGCCCGCAGCCGCACCAGCATCTCCTCCACCTCGCGGCGCTGGGGCGGTGGAGGTTGGCGGGGCAAGCCGCGCAGCAATTGCTCGAGCCGCTCGCGGGTATCGCGCTCCAGGAAGGACTCCATTTTAGGGAGAACGCGCCAGTTTTTGATGCCCGCGGCTTCTAACTCGCGCTCCATTCCCGCATCCTGTTTGGTGAGAATGACCATCACATCCTCCCCTCGGACAACCTCATCGAGACCCGCCGTTTCCATTCCGGGCGAGGACCCTTCCCCGGCGGGGCCAACTCGAGCGAGAAGCTCTACATCCCGGCGGCGGTAAGCGATCAGGTCCGCGAGGATTTCCGCTTCCCGGCCCGAGCCGAAAATCACCAGGCGCGCGCCCTGGGGAATCTGTTCCATGGATTCCAGATACTTCAACGTCCCTCCTCTTCGCCAATTTGGGCCGCGTTCCCCAATTCTCCGGCAAGGCAGGCCCGCACCCTTTGGGCGAGCGCGGCCGCGTGTTGCGGGTCTTTGATCATGGAAATATGATCGCCAGGGGTATGGTACACCTCCAGCCCACCGCCCGCCAATGCGCGCCAGAAATCGGCCTGAACCCGTTTGAAAGCCTCGGGGGCTTCCGCGCTGATCAGCGTGATCGAGCCAGGATATGGTTGGGGCTCGAAACGAGCCTTGGCAAGGGTATTGGCCTGAAACACGCGCCACATTCGACGCAGACGGATGAGCCCGTCCTCTTGAGGCAAAGCGCTCGCGATTTGATCCAGGGTTTGCTCCACGAATTCGGCCTCATCCTCCGGCTGAAAAATTCCGCCACCCATCCAGGGCGTGACATCCACATCGAAATTGAGCTTGGCAAAGTTCAACATCAAGGCTTCAATTCCGGGCTCCGCCTTACGCGGGTTGCGGGGATAGGTGTCCAGCACCGCCAGCATCCCCACCTCACGGCCGGCCGCCATCAGGGCGCGGGCCATTTCCAGCGCGATCAGGCCTCCATTCGACCAACCCAAGAGGTGAACGGGTCCCTCGGGCTGTTGTTCACTCAGAGCCGCGATGTAATCAGCGGCCATGTCCTCGAAGCTTTCGCGCGACTCGGTCTTGCCGTGCAGACCCATGGCCTGGATTCCAAAAAAGGGAATGTCCGGGGCGAACCTTGCCGCCAAAGCCGTAGGTTGGGAACATGTGATCAGAGTCGTAGTTTTCTAAGATACCCACTACGGACTGAATAGCATCGGTGTATTGATTTCTCATGGTTTATGGGTTAAGATAATGAAGTGAACTTGGGCTAGTTGGCTTTCCGT
>JBGTRP010000056.1:0-15866 GCA_041940685.1 Acanthopleuribacteraceae bacterium | reverse complement strand
GAAACTGAGAGCCCGCTCGCGGCCCGACAGGTCGCGGTGGATCGCGCGCTGTTCCAGGCCGCCCCTGGTCAGGATGGCGGCCACGTCGTCGCTCTGACCCGCCCCGATCTCGACAATCAGGACGCCGTCATCGTGCAGCAGGTGGGGCGCCTCCCGCGCAATCGCGCGATAGGCGTCGAGCCCGTCGACGCCGCCATCCAGCGCGCGGAGCGGATCGTGGTCGCGGACCTCGGTCGCCAGCGCCCCGATCTCGGCCGTCGGGATATAGGGCGGATTCGACACCACGAGATCGAACGTCTCGTTCAGCGCGGTGCCGAAATCGGCGAGCACGAAGCCGGTGCGCGATTGCAGCCCGAGCGCCGAGGCATTCGCATGCGCGGTCTCCAGCGCCTGCGGTTCGATATCGGTGCCGAGCCCGGTCGCGTGCGCGTATTCATGCAGCAGCGCGAACAGGATCGCGCCCGATCCGGTGCCCAGATCGGCAATGCGCAACGGTTCGCGCTTGCGGCTTTCGCCGAGCGCGGCGAGCGCCGCTTCGATCACGGTCTCGGTATCCGGACGCGGCACCAGCGTTGCCGGCGACAGTTTGAGCGGCAGCCCCCAGAATTCCTTCACGCCGAGAATGCGCGCCACGGGTTCGCCGCGCATCCGCCGCGTGGCAAGCTGTGCGATCGTCGCGCGCTCGGCGGCGGTCAGTTCGCGGCCGGCTTGGAGTAGCTGGGAGCGGGCAGGTCCAGCACGCGGGGTACATGGCCGGTAAGGTCTAGAACGCGCAGGATATCGGTTCTGGCCATCAGCAGGGTACTGGTATTGACGAGCGGATGACAGCCCCATGCTTCTTTTTCATAAAGATCCCTATCGATGAGAACTTCTACCAACGATTCCCGATCGTGAACCACGCCAAGTATGGTGACGGACCCGGGCTCGAGACCGAGAAACCTTGTTAACCGCTCAGCCGAGGCTAAGCTGAGCGATTTGACATGAAGCTCCTGGCCGAGCCGCTTTAAATCGATGGACTTTTCGTACCCAAACACTACCAAGAAGTGTCGTTTCCCCTTTTTATCCTTGAGAAATAGGTTTTTGGTTTCCGCGCCTGGAAAGTGGGGAAGCAGCCGCCTCGCCTCCTCGCAGGTAAAAACCGGCGGGTGGTCGAAGCGTTGGTAGGAGATCTGATGTTCTTCAAGGAACGAATAGATGTCAAACATGGGAATACACCATCCGGAAGTATACGTATTTTGGACCTCGTGGCACCCGTTTCACAGAGACCGCTATAGGATCAAAACCCTGAGCGGCATCATATAGAGGACAATACGCGCGCAACCTCTTGGTCCCGTTTGGATGTTGCCTGGTTCCAGCCTTGTTTGCGGTGGATCAACCACAGGCCGTCCTCGTTCAGTCTGACGATCGCACGCCGCAATTGGTGGTGACACGGGTCGCGACCAGGACCGCCGCCGAAGGCCAAAAGGCCGACCCAATCGGAAAGCTCGACCGTAGACCAGGTCTTATCGGGAATCAACTCTAGCAGAGCATCCATGGGGTCTCGGTTCTGCTCCCATGCCTCCGCAATCGCGGCCCCTACTCGAAAATGAGCCTCCTTGAAAGGGACCCTCTTCTCCTTGATCATCAGGTCCACCACGAGGGAGGCAATGACCAGACCCTTCTCGCAAGAGCGCACCATGTTCCGCGGCCTGGGTTTGGCCAATTGGACGATCAAGCTCATCAGAATCGAGGCGTCCCGGATGTTTTGGAAAGCCTCTTCAAAACCCTTGAGCGATTCGGTACCTACCTCGACCGAATTGCTGAATGGCGTTTTGACCATGGCAGCCATGGAGTGATGGAGGATACCCATTGGGGCGGTGGCCCTTCCCTGGACTATTTCCAGCAAATAGGGATTTTTCTTTTGGGGCATCATAGAGGATCCGCCGGAAAGTTCGTCCGGTAGCTCGAAAAAGGCAAATTCTTGGGTGGTCCAAAGCTGAAAATCCCGAGTGATCCGGCTGATGGTAACGCCCGTAACGGCCAGACAGGAGAGCAATCGAAGCGCGAGGTCTCTGCTAGCCACCGCATCCAAGGCGTGTCGGCAAGCCGTCGAAAAGCCCAACAGGCGGCTGGTGAGGCTGGGATCGATAGGAAAGCTGGTGCCACAGCCCGCGCCCGCGCCCAAGGGCGAGGTATTCAGATCCTGCAGCAATGTTTGCAGGTGTTTCTGATCCCTTGCAAGCGCATTCGCAACTCCCAGCAAGTAATAACCAAAAGAACCCGGCATCCCGGGCTGGTTTTGACTATAAACCGGCATGGTCAGTTCGAGGCTGGATCTGGCCCGATCGAGCAGACAGGCACGCAGTCGCCAAAGCGAGGCGTAAACCGATTGAAATGCCTTTCTCGCGCGCAATTTGAAGAGCGTGGCCTGAATGTCGTTGCGCGAACGCGCCGTGTGTAGAACTCCGCCAACCTCGGTCCCCAATTGCTCGATAAGTTCGTTTTCATAGAGTAGGTAAATGCCGCGTGGGGCGACCACATCCACCAGATCGGAGAAGCCGGCCGCTTTCAGGTTTTGGATTGTCTCGAGAATGGCCCGCGTTTTTTCCAGGGGAATGATTCCCTTCTCGAGCAACATGAGCAGATGCGCCTCATCGATGGCGGTGAGGAGCGTCAATTCCTCCAGCCTCTTTTCCCGCGAAGGTGGAACGCGAACAATGGCAAGCGCCTCCGGGTGTAATTCTTTTTTCAAGCGGCCCGTATCCGACTTAACCCGCTGCCCCTCGGCGGCAACTTCCACCCGAATTGTGCAGAGCAACGCCTCCGCCCGAGAACGACTTTCCGGCGCGGTAGCCCCACTCACGATGAACCAACCGATCCGATCGCGGAAATCGCCTTGCAGCAACAGGTTCTCCCCGACAACCTTGTTGAAGTGGCCGCTGACCACATGTGGATTGGACTCGAGAGGGGCATGAATCGAGGCGAGGGTTCCGGAAGCGGGGGGAACCACAAAACGGATCGATGCGAACTGGTTTCGGGTGGGTGTGAAGGCGACGTCGAGCCCCAGGTATAAATCCAGCAAAAGTTTCAATACGTCAACGCCAGTGGCGGAGGTGATGAGCAGGGGTATCATGCCACCGGCGAGGCGCGGGTTAATTTCGATGATTACCGGTTTTCCAGCGCACAGGCGTAACTCCACATGGGCGGGGCCGTGCAGGTAGCCAACGCTTTGTAACGCGCGGATACAAGTCTCGCGGATGCCGGAGAGCCTCTCCGCCGGCAATACAGCCGGGAAATCATGGCCCATTTCGACAAACACCGGTTCCGGGCCCAGGTGCTTTTTAGTGATCCCCAGCGTTTCAAAATGCTGACCACGGCAGAAAACTTCGACCGAAAACTCCTCGCCCTCGATATACTCCTGCGCCAACACTCGCGGCGACACCTTCAAACCTCTTTCATTTTCGGTTTGTTGGATGAGCCTCTCCACATGCATAAGAAAGGATTCCCGATCCCGGCAGAGCCGAACACCGATACTTCCGGAACCGGCAACGGGTTTTACGACCAAGGGTCCGGCGTTTTGATCCCAAAAGGCGCGCGCCCCTTCCAGGTCGCGCAAGATCCGACCGCGGGGTACGGCAATGCCCGCCTTAGTCAACGCTTCGGCCAAAAGACCCTTATCCCTGCAGCAACGGATCGCCTCGGGATCGCTGCCGAAAAGGCCCAGGCGTTTACTCACGGAAGCGGCAGTCTCCAAAAAAAATTCAGAGGTGGAAAGCACGGCCGCCAAGCCCTCTATCCCGACAAGCCTCCGCAGCAATTCGTCCTCATCCAACGTGTCTACAATTTCCGGGTAGATCATTTCCTCACGAAGATAGGAATAACGGGAGGGATCTCGGGCAAAGAACAGGACTTTGAAATCCGCTTGCAGCGCTTTTTGGAGCAGAAAATGCCCACTACCCGTCGTGTTGCTCTCAATGAAAGCGATAGTCCTCAAGGCTCCCTCCGCGAGCTGGATTGTTCGAGCATGGCTTGTAGGCTGGAGCGCCCCCAATCCAAATAGCTCCAGGGCGGCATGGCCTGGTGGAGAAAGGTTACTTTACGGGGCTCTCGCGTGGTCACGTCGTCGGTAATGCCCATCTTTCTTAACCACCGATTATTATAAACCGTCGCCTGGTAGCGGTACCCCTCATCGGGCGCGATGAAGACAACGTTTTCATCTCGATTCCGGCGCGCGATCCAGCGTGCGACCTGATAAGCCGCACCCGTGGTGGGTCCGCAAAAGAGGCTTTTTTCGCGGTGGAGCATCCGGGTGTGAAGGAAGGCGTCCTTTTCATGAACCCAATGCACCTCATCGAAGCATTCGTGTTCCAGATTTTTGGGCATTCTCGCGTTGCCCAAACCCCGAAGTAAGCGATTCCCAATGGGAAGGCCAAAGAGGACCGAACCAAATGTGTCGATCCCCACGAGTTTGATATCCCGACCCGAATCCCGCAACCTCTTTGCCGCTCCACAGGTGGACCCTCCCGAACCAACCGTCCCCACCAAGGTAAATGGCCCGTCGAAACTGGAGGCAAGGAGGTCGGCAAACCCATAATAAGCCTCCTGGTTCTGAGGATTGTCGTATTGGCAGGGCCAAAACGCATCCGGATTGGCTTTCAGGAAGGTTTGCAGTTCGAGAAGCCTAAGGGTTTGAAGATCGCCCGCGCTGGGGTCATCGGTCCCTACAAAACGCACCTCACCGCCCAAATCCTCGAGCCGCCATTGAAGGAATTTATCGATGGCCAGGTCGCTAAAAATGACAAAGGGCAGTTTCCATTCGGCGCAAACCATGCCCAAGCCCAGGGCAAAGGTGCCGCTGGAAGTTTCCGCGATTACCGTACCTGGTTTGATCCTGCCGGCCTCGATTCCCTCTTTCAGTATGAACTGGGCGGGCAGCAATTTCATGAGCCGGAACACGGCTATAAAGAGATTGTCTTCTAACCGAATGAAATCAGGCATCCGGATAGTATCCGATGCTTTAAGATATAAGGACGTGGCGGGTAGGCGCCTCATGGCCGGCTCCTGATGGGCTTGGAGGCCCTGGCAGCCGATTCCACTGATTGAACTCTTGCGATGGATGCGCCTAGTTGTTGCTTTCCGCAAGGGATGTGCTCCAGGACACGGGTAGTATTCCAGTCCATGTTCCCATCTCCCATATTCAATTGTAGACCTCTGGTTCTCCTACCCTGTCTCTCGAAACATGCCGGACGATTGCCGCCACTCGCCCCGGGTCCTCGGGGAGATATTTCTCTAGCGGATCCGCGCCCCAACTCAACGAGGAGGGTAGGTGCCGGTTGCGGGCTCGAACCAACAAATTCCTAACTTCAAACCACGATCTGGAATCCGCCGTTCTCCTATTTGCGGCTTGCCTCTTTCCGCTTGCAACCGCCGCATTGGCGTTCCGAATCACCCAAGAGTAAAGGCTTTGATCGATAAGGCGGGCTAGGGGGAGGCTGCGGAATTGCGCGCGCATTGGAGTCACACCCCCGTCGCGCCAGGTTGAGGAGGGTCCGCGGCCCCGGCGCGTTGATGTCCGCTTCGCAAATCTTCAGCGGAGGAACTGGGGTGAATGCTATCCAACAGATAGACATCGTTCCCCAATTTTCGAACTTCCCGCTCGACCGCCGCCAGTTTGTCCGCGTAGTCCCGTTCCAGTTTGTTCAGCATGATACCGACATAAGTACCGCTGTGGGCGACCACGGTTCCGATCCCGCCTTGGTTGCCGCAAATCTCGATGACTTGGTGCAGATGCTTTTTGGGATTAAAACGCTGATTGAGGATCGCGCTCTCGGTGGTGATATCACCCAGAGACTTGAGGTCTTGTTGCCGAAAAGCGCGCTGCAGCCGTTCCAAACTGATTTGGTAACTCAACTTAAGCGACTCAGAAAATGGGGGAAGCTTGCGGTTGTATTCCTTGGTATCGACCATTCCGCCCTCGTCGAGAGCGACAATTTTCAACGGCGGCAATCTGCCCAGGGCCCGCCCATAAACCACCCGCAGGTGGTAGAAGAGAGTACAGTCGGCATACATCACTCCATCCGTGGGTTCAATATCCCTGAGAAACCTGAGCAAAAGTTCATTGGAAAGTACCCGACTCACGGCCGAACTGATGGCGCGAGCGGTTGCCACCAAATCCGCGGAGGAACTGGAAAGACCTTTGCCCTCGGGTAAATCACTTTGAATGTGAAGAAGGCCACCCATTTGGAGGCCATAGTGTTCGAGGATTTGCCGCGCCAAACCTATTGACTTAAATTTATGCGGCGGATCTACGGAGAGGGTTCGGGAGCTTGAGTCGGCATAAAACCTCGCGGTGGAATAACGCTCGATAGGAAGCGTAACCAGGAAGTTATTTTTTTCTCCGGGCAAAATTCCTTGAAGCAATTCTCCAAAGGTCCCGGGACACAAACCATGCCCGAACAAAACACCACCCACTCAAATTCATCACGGCAGGGAGCCCAAGATTTTTACAGGTTGCCGTTGAATACCAAACTTTCGCAAGGTAAGACCTCATTCAAGGATACCATAAAAAATGTGATTATATAAGGTGAATGATTAAATTTAGATTTTTTTAAATTTCAAAGATCAAATGGTTTAAAGCACTTATACATTATTAGACCATTGCCATTCCTGGCGCTTCTCTGGTCCGCTTCCAGATGAAGAAATGGTTCCCGAAAGGAGGTTGGACAACGATGAAAATCCTAAATGGTATTTGCCTCGCGAGTATTTGGCCATGGGTTTGGTAGGTCCATCGGCCGTCGGATCCATGAAAAATCGCCATTGGGGCCAACCCCCTTTCCCGCATGGCAAAGCATTGAGATAGGGGAGCCACTTCCACCCGCCGGCTTCACTCCCCTCCAATCTTGGAACAAGGGGCAAATCCGCACTCGAAGCGGTGGAGCCCAAATTTCCTCCAACCAAAAACCGCCACCCCGGAAGTGCGGTTATTTTCAAAAGGCGACAAAGAATCATAAATTCAAGACTAACCATCTATAAAGAAAATTTATATATATAAGTAAATTCTGAAAACAAAATGTTTTTCTAATTATATTC
The DNA here is from genome assembly GCA_041940685.1 of Acanthopleuribacteraceae bacterium. Lineage (GTDB taxonomy): Bacteria > Acidobacteriota > Holophagae > Acanthopleuribacterales > Acanthopleuribacteraceae > JBGTRP01. The sequence goes on along the minus strand of JBGTRP010000056.1, from coordinate 8,798 downwards.
TATCAAACAAAAGGATCGTTATGGTTTTCATCAAACGGGTATTTTGATATAATCGCCTATTAAAGAAATTGACTTGATCTATTACTCGGATGAAACCTAAACTCTTGGGAGAAAAAAATGCAGTACGAGACCCTTATCCTTGGTGCTGGGCCGGCAGGCCTTCAACTCGCCTATTACCTACAAAAAAAGCAACGCCCCTACCTCATTCTGGAGAGCGGGGATTCTCCCGGTTCATTTTTTAAAAAATTCCCCCGTCATCGCCGCCTCATCTCGATTAATAAAGTGGTGACGGGATTTGATGATGCTGAGATGAATTTGCGTTGGGACTGGAATTCCTTGTTGAACGACGAGTTGAAATTCACCGACTACAGCCGCAAATACTTTCCGGATGCGGAGGATTACTGCCAGTACCTTCTGGATTTCGCCAACAGGCATGACCTCAAGATTCAGTACGGGTTCCAGGTTAGTCGGGTGCGTAAGGACAAAGACTGCTTCATTTTAAAAGATACACGAGGCCACGAGGTAAAGAGCAAGGTTCTTATCGTCGCCACTGGATTATCCAAACCTCAAATACCCACTTTTCCCGGGGTTGAGCTCGCGGAACTCTACGGCGATGTTTCGATCGACCCGCGGGACTTCGAGGGACAGCGGGTGTTGGTCGTGGGCAAGGGGAATTCCGCGCTTGAGACGGCCGACAACCTAATTGAGACCACGGCGTCCATTCATATTTGTAGCCCCACGCCCGCGAGGATGGCCTGGACCACCCATTTCGTGGGAAACATTCGTGCGATTAACAATAATTTCCTGGATACCTATCAGCTTAAATCCCAGAATGTGGTGCTCGACGCCTGGGTGGAATCCCTGGAGAAAACCCCGAGCGGTGGAATCATGTGTCACATCCTCTATTCCCATGCTAAGGGGGAAAAGCGAAGCATCCCCTTCGACCGCGCCATCCTGGCCACGGGTTTCCGTTTTGACGACAGCATCTTTGACGATTCCTGCAAACCAGAATTGGCCTTCGACAAGAAACTCCCGGCCATGACGAGTTCATGGGAATCCACCAATGTGGAGAACATGTACTTTGCCGGGGCGCTGATGCAAATGCGCGATTTCAAAAAAACCATGTCCGGATTTATCCACGGTTTCCGCCACAATGTCAAAATGCTGGTCCAAATCGTGGAGCACAAACACCATGGGAAGCCCATCCGTGGCGAAGGAATGACCGATTCACCACGTGCCTTGGCGGACCGCATCGTGGACAGGCTCACACGTTCGGCCTCCATGTACCTGCAGCCGGGCTTTTTCTGCGATATGTTGGTGGTTCACAATAAGAATGGGGTCGAGTATTACGACGACATCCCCATCGATTACATCGCGGATAGTGAATTTTGTCGCAATCGCCATTACTACACTATTTCACTGGAGTATGGTGATTACTCACAAGTGAGGGACCCCTTCGCGATCGACCGAGACCCGGATCCCTCCAACGCCCATCTGATCGAATACCTTCATCCCATCATCCGGCGCTATGGGAATGGTAACTTTATTCGCGCCCATCATCTGGTGGAGGACTTGGAAAATGACTATGTCAAGGAAAGGTACATCGCATCCATTAGCGACTTTCTGGAACGAGAGTTGGCGATGGTTTCGGTGTGACCGCCCGTCCACAGCAGAGGCATGGTATCCATGACATTTGGACCTAATTCAGGGTTTTCACACATGGAAGAGAGCGCGCGGCACGGCCAGGGGCTGGTAGGGCAGCACAAGATTCAACATGCTTTCGCCCTCGTGGAAAATCAGATTCCTTTCGTCGGCTTCCGCGATTCCCGCTGCTACCTCTTCCGGACTGAGATGGTCGAGTTCGCGCACAATGCGTTTCGATGTTTTGGGCCGCTCTAAACTCAAAAGCACGTCCTTGGCCTCGTCACCAATTTGAAACTCGCGCGCACTTCCCTCGCGAGAATCAAAAATGCCATTGGAATAATCGATATCCTTAAAATATAGCTCTGGCCTATCCACTTCTGGTGCCCAAAGCGCTCGCCAGCGAGAAACCATTTGATTCAGCGGCTGAAGATAGCGGCTGGTTTCTTGGATATAAGCCGCATTAAAGTTTCGATCCTCGAAATAATAAGCCAAATTGGCAAGGACATTCTGATCAAAGGGATAACACAGCTCATAATGGGTGAGTGGCTGTAGATCCAAACCATAACTGTCTTTCTGATTGAAGTAGGGGCTAAACCGGTCGAAACGCACGGGGAAAACCCCTTCCGGGGGGATGAGATGCGCCAAATGTTGAAGGTCCCGTAAATATTTTTCGTAAGTGACGCGCGTTTCGCCGGGAAACCCGATGAGCAAATTCCACACGGGGTGGATCCCGTGGAGCAGGCAATTCTTGAGGAAATTGATGTTGTTAAAGGAGGTCGTTCCTTTGCGCATCAGTTTCAAGGTACTGGTTGAGAGAGATTCGATGCCCGGTTGGATTTCGTAGACATGCGCATGGGCAAGCGTCTCCATATCTTCTGAGGACAAATCCGCCTTAACCTCATAGAACATGGAGACGTTATCCGGAACCCTTAGCCGTGGAAAGACCTCTTGGATATAGCTTTTGGGAATGATATTGTCGACACTGGAGAAATGATCCACCTTCGAGGAATACCGTTCAAACAGGTCGTTCAGATGGTCGTAAGCCACTTGTTCCTCCATGTGTCGGAACATCATAGTGCCGCCGTTTAAGCCGCAAAAGGTGCAATGTGACCGCTGCCCCCACCAGCAACCCCGCGATGTCTCGAACAGGAGGTAGGGTCGATTTTCCGAGTCGGGGAAATGCTTTTCATGGGACTTCAAAAAAGAGTCGTAATCCAATGCGATGGCGGGTCCCTCGATGCTTCTCTCATCCCCGATCGGACGGACGCCACCCTCTGGATCAACATCCATAAGATGGCCGCTCTTGCCCCTCAAGTTCTGGGAGCGGCAATTTTTCTTGCTAAAAACTCCGTTCAGAGAGTGGCATGCCCCCTCGTTTCCCTCCAACAAACAATGGATGAATCGCGGAAAGCTAATCAGGCTATGGCCTGAAAAAACAAAGTCGATCGGCTCTACATGCGCGGCCAACTCGATACCCATGGGGGCCTCACAGTTGGCCCCGCCTATCACTAAGATCAATTCCGGTTTGCGCTCTTTCAAACGGCGCGCGAGTGCGATGGAGGGCAAATTCTGAAAAAACATCGAGGAAAACCCAATCACATCCGAATCCAGCATGCGGTAGCTATCGATCAAATCGTCCAAAAAATCCATCAACCTCGCCCGTTTTGGTTTGAGTTGAAGTTCGAACATTTGCAAACCATCTGCTTGAAAATGGCTGCCATAGCGATCGAAATACTCGCGGGTGTTTTCTTCCAACTCCGGAAAAGCCGCCTGACGAAAGAACCACTCACCAAAACCACTCACATGACCGGCGACGCTTCCGGAAATAAATTCATAGACCGGTCGCGACAAAAAAGTCCCAAAATCATGGTTCAAATAATGGACCCGAGTTGTGACCTTTTCGCCAAACTGTTGGTGGAGCACCGCCCGAAGTTGGGTGAGCGCAATGGAAGGGATATTGAGCGCAGCGAAGGGCATATTGATGAGCTTGATGTCAAGCATGACTCATCTCCGATCAGTTCTTTGCATAAACGCATCTCTCAAAAATTTTCTATCTCCAATAAATTTTCCTAATTCACCATAAATTGAATGCAGTTTCTATTCATTACATTTTTTTAGAAAACATACAAACTTCAAGATTTAAAGAAGTATTCCATAACTCTTCGAAGCTGTCAAGAAAGAGCATATACACTGGGACATGGGAAAGTTAGATAAACTTCAAAAAAGCAAAAAGAATAATTCTAAACCTTAGAAGTAAGTGCCCCCTGAGGTATGGCGGCCATTTTGTGGTCATTCCGAACAAGGGAATATATCAATGAAAAAGAGACACCATGGGAGGGGTTCTGGGCTTCTCCTACGAGAACGCGTTCATCGAAAGAGGTATCAAACCCATTTGGAAGCGAGAGCCAATGCCTTCGACTACATCGAACGCTTCCACAACCCACGAAGGCCTCGCCAACTTGGCGAGCCTCAAGCATCCTTAATCAAACCGTGTGCGAAATCGGGGTAGAACCCGACAAAAAACTGCGCATTCGGCGTATTCATTTATGAAGTTTTCAATATTTTCCACATTCTTGAAAAAATCAGAAGCATAAGATATTCTGAACCCTCCTCCTGTTGGTGCGGGTTCTCGCGGGCTTCCATTTCGTACCGCCAGGCCCGCTACGCTTGGGCATTGGCGGACTCCATTCAAACCCGCGCGAGCGGCACAGGGTAAAAGAGAAAAGCATTACTCGGGAGTCCTCAGCAGGCGGAAGCCCACGAGGTCGCTGCCGCGGTTGCCCGGGCGCCCGTAGAGGCGATCCGCGGATCGACAACTCCTGGCAAGGCCGATCCAGCTACCGCCACGGAACACGCGACGCGAGCCCGTTGGCGGTCCAATAGGGTCGGTTTCCTTTCTCCCCGCATAGGGCCCGTACCAATCCGAACACCATTCATACACGTTACCATGCATGTCATACAATCCCCAGGCATTGGGCTCAAAACTTCCCACGGCAAGGGTCTTTTCCCGATATTCTCCATTCGGAGGGCCGGCATAAGGGTAATTACCGTCGTAGTTGGCCTGATCGGTGGTCAGGTTTTCCCCCGTATTAAAGGGCGTCCTGGTCCCCGCCCGGCAGGCGTATTCCCACTCCGCTTCCGTGGGCAGTCTGTATTTGGCTTCGGTCTTTTTATTCAGCTTTTCGATAAAGGCGTTCACCTCTGCCCAGGAAACGGTTTCCACGGGGAGGTTATCGCCCTTGAATCGGCTTGGGTTTGCACCGTCCATCACCGCCTTCCACTGGGCCTGGGTCACTTCGGTCCTGCCCAGCCAGAAGCCCTTCGTCAGGGTCACCACATGTTGGGTTTCATCCTCTTCTCTTTTCTTTTCACTTTTTTGGCTTCCCATCAGGAAGGTATCCGGCGGGCACCATACCATCTCGATTTCCAGACCGCCCTCGCGAAAGGCTTGGACCTGGCCGGCCTTAAATGGGTTGCCTTCCACCTCGGAGGAGTCCAGCGCCGGCTTTTTTGGAAGAATGGCTTGTCCCGGAGATACCCCCCTATCCAAGGGATTCCCCATTTCAGGATTGTCACTACCCCGCGCGTTGTCTTCCAGGAAAGTAGCGGGTGAATCCGGCTTTTTCTCGCCAGCCTCGCGCGGCCAGAATTGGTAGGCGAGGAATCCAACCGCAAGAGGAAGGGTTACGGCAAGGGGCCATTTACTGGCTCCCAAAATGGCGGCCAATGTGGTTTTGGGTGAAAGGGTATGCATATTGGGATTGCAACCTCGCGGCAACCAACCGTCCGCCGCGGGAGCGACAGAAAGCAGGAGGCGCATCCTTCAGATCCAATTGAAACGGAGGATTCCCCGTCTCAAAGGTTCCCGAATAAATGATGGTTGCCATTTTATCCATAATTGAAGAAAAAGCTACAAAACTGTTGCTGGATTTATCGAACAGCTCTCTTTCCCTTCAAAAGCGTTTTGGATATCCTGCAGCAGTTTGCACCGGTTGAAAGGCTACCCTGATCTATGATTGGGGAAGGTAAGGCTTCAGAGCTTGAATGAGTTGGGCCGCGTTGGGTGGAAGCACCAAGGTGGCGTGGTTGCCCGGGACGCGGTGGAGAAAAAGCTCGCCGCTGGTAAGTTGATCCCAGCCCGCGCTTTCTCCAAACCGAGACAAGATGGCTTGGTCGCCGGGCTGCTGCTCGCCGCGAATCAACAGGATCGGCCCGCCGTACTTTCGAGGCTGATAATCATGCACGACCCGCATGCGCACCTTGAACAAGGCCAGCGCTCTTCGGATGTAGGGTACCGTTCCGCCGCCCACTCGCTCGAAGAAGCCGTGTTCTTGGGCCAGGTTGAGCACAAATTGGATTTGCCGCTCCCCATCGAGGGCGCGAAGGGTCCTGGCGAGTATTTCGTGAGGCTGATCAAGCGCGGGAATGGACTCCAAGGCGAGGGTTGCCAGCAGGTCGGCATCGTCGGTTTGTGCAAATTTGGTTTCCAAATAGTCCTTGGCGCCCGTGTCAATCAAGGCCAACAAGGCCACGGATTCGCCCGCCCGCTCCAATTGAAGCGCCATTTCAAAGGCGACTTGCCCACCGAACGACCAGCCTCCCAGATAGTAAGGTCCCTCGGGTTGAACCTCCCGCAGGGAGTAGATATAGTGTTCGGCCATGTCGGCCAAGCCCGTATAAGGGTCCTCTTCTCCGTGAATTTTGGGATCTTGTAATCCGAAAAAAGGCTGATCCTTTTCCAGATACGGCGCCCAACCCAAATAGGTGAAGACATCCCCGCTACCAGGATGAACACAGAAAAACGGCGGCTTTTCGCCCCGGGGCTGAATGGGAACCAAGGGCGAAGGCGTGCGGCCGCCCGTTTGATTCCGCAATCCATGGGCGAGGCGCTCGATAGTAGCTTCCTCGTAGAGATGGGAAAGAGGCAGCTCCCTGTTCAGCTCTTGCTGCACCCGGGCCATCATTTGCACCGCGAGGAGGCTGTGTCCGCCTAGGTCGAAGAAACTATCTCTGATCCCGATAGGATGGACACCCAAAAGCTCTTCCCAGAGGCGTATCAATCGTAGTTCCAGGGTATCGCGGCAGGCCATGACCTCTCTGGAAATCGATGCCGGCTCACGGCTGGGCGCGGGCAAGGCGCGACGGTCCAATTTGCCGTTGGGCGTGAGTGGGAACGCCTCAAGGAAATGGAAAACCGTGGGCAGCATGTATTCCGGTAGCTGTTTCCGCAAACCAGCACAAAGGCTATTTCGGGCAGGGCGGTCGGGCTCACTTACCAAATAGGCGGCCAGACCGGTTTGCCCGGCCCTGTCCTCGAACGGCAGAACGGCCGCGTCGCGGATGCCCGCTTGATCGCGGAGCGCGGCCTCAATTTCACCCACTTCGATGCGGAATCCGCGCACTTTGACCTGATGGTCGAGCCTGCCGAGAAACTCCAATTCAAGGTTTCTGTTGTAGCGCACGCGGTCACCGGTTTTGTAAAGCCGCCCGCCGGTTTCCGCGCCAATAGCGTCTGGAATGAAAGCTTCCGCGGTGCGGCAGGGTTCGTACAGATAGCCGCGCCCCACGCCCCAACCTGCCACATGTAGCTCACCGGCCACTCCCTCGGGCGCCGGCAGCAGATCGGGGTCCAAAACGTAGAGACGGGTATTGCAAACGGCGACGCCGATGGGAACGGGCTCTGGAACTTCCGCGAGCCCGCCGCCCAAAATGGCGTGGGTGACATCGTCGGAGCACTCGGTGGGGCCATAGGCATTTACCAGCGGAATACGGGGGTAGGCGCGCCGCCATCTTCGGCAGAGGTCCGGCGGGAGCGCCTCGCCGGTTACCATCATCCAACGCAATGCGGGCAAGGGTGCCGGTGCTCGGCCCTCCGCCAAATCCAGGAGCGATCGGAGAAACGAGGGCACCGTCTCCCAGACCGTGAGGCCGCAGGCCGCAATCCAGGCCAAAAGCGCGCTTGGATCGCGGACCAGTTCATCCCCGGCAATGACCGTGCGACCGCCATGCGCCTGGGCAACCAGGAATTGCCAGATGGAGATATCGAAACACTGGGAGGCCGTTTGAGCCACCCGGTCCGACGATGACAAGGAAAGATCCATGGTTTTGGCGTGCAAGTGGTTCATCATTCCACGATGGGACACCATGGCGCCCTTTGGCAACCCGGTCGATCCCGAGGTAAAGATGACATATGCCAGTTGATCCGGCTGGTTGGCCAAGCCCAGGTTGGTTTCGCCGACGGCTTCCCGGTCCAGTGCCGGAAAGGGCAGACCGACGGCAGAGTCTGTCCGAGGCAAGGATTGGAAACATTCGGAATAGGTCTCTCCGTAAAGAACCAAACGGCATCCGCTTTGTTGCAACAGCTTGGCCAGCCGCTCGGGTGGGTACGCGGGGTCCAGCGGCAACCAGGCGCCACCCGCCTTGAAAATAGCCAGAATGCAGGAGAGCATATCGAGTCCCCGTGTATCCAGCGCGGCGATGATGCTCTCTTCCCGCAGTCCCCGGCGGCGGAAGATACGCGCCCAGCGGTTGGCGCGGGCATTTAATTGGGAATACGTCAGGAAACAGGACCCATGGGTTACCGCGATGGCGTTGGGGGCGCGTTGCGCCCAGGCCTCGAACGCGGTCGGCAGGGTGAAACCGGGGGGCAACCGGGTTTGGGTTTGATTCAAGTCCACGAGAAGGCGTCTTTCCTCTTCAGCGGACAATATATTCAACTGATCGAGACGCCCCTCACCGTCTTTGACGAGTTGCTCGAAAACGCGTTCGAAATGAGCGGCCACCCGGGCGCCCGTCCGCCCCTCGAAAGCGGCCTCGCGCAGATCAAAATCCACCACCATCCTGTCAGGATGACCGGTCCTGCGCAAATTGACCGCGATTAACTCCTCCTGGAATCCAGGGTAGACCCACTCGATTTCCATGGGTTCGCCGGAAAAGGATGGCACGGGCGCATTGGCATAGTTGAGGAACAGATGGTAGGGACGGCCCTGGGAATTGCCATTCATCAGGTTTTCAGCGGGGCATGGCGCGTTTTTTAAAACCCTCAGGGTTTCCGCCTTGATTTTCTGGAGGAGGCTGGCAAAGGTTTCGGCGCGAGCTATGGTTATCCGCAGGGGCAGCACTCCCATGAACAGACCGATGGTCTCATGGTCCGC
>JBGTRP010000055.1:0-15934 GCA_041940685.1 Acanthopleuribacteraceae bacterium | reverse complement strand
CTACGATGTGGTCGCGCCCCCGGATCTCTGATCTCCTCCCTGGCCGGGGCGGACCTCTCTCCGCCCCGGCCCCTGTCCCAGGAAGGCATTCTCCGATGGCGAACTCCAGCGCCGGTCGTCGCAATCTTTACTGGCGGATCGGGTCGCTGCTTCCGGCGGCGGTGCTGCTGGTCCTCCTGACCATCTACCCGGTCTTCAACCTTGCCTGGCTCAGCGTCTCGGACACGGTGTGGGAAGGTGGCCGGTCGACCTCGACCTTCGTCGGGTGGGACAACTTCGTCCATCTTTTCACGGCCGAGCCCGTCTACTGGGCGGGGGTGCGCAACACCATCGTCTTTGCCATCGTCGCGGTTACGGCACAGATGGTGATCGGTTTCGTCATGGCGCTCGCGGTCCAACGGGCGTCGCGCTTCGGGCGCCCGGTGCTGACGGCGATCTTCCTGCTGCCCATCGTCATCCCGCCGATCATTATCGGGGCGATGTGGCGGCTCCTGCTCGGGCGTGAGTTCGGCCTCGTCAACCGCCTGCTGGAGCTTGTTGGCCTCGGCCCGGTCGACTTCCTCGGCAACCCAGATATCGCACTGCTCTCGGTGATCGGCGTCGACGTCTGGCACTGGACGCCCTTCGTGTTCCTCCTGATGCTGACCGGGCTCGAGAGCCTGGATCAGGAAGTGTTCGACGCCGCCCGCCTCGACGTGAAGTCGCGCTGGCAGGAACTGCGCCATGTCACCATCCCGCTTATGCTGCCGACGATCCTGATCACCCTCGGCCTGCGCCTCGTTCTGTCGTTCAAGGTGTTCGACGAGGTGTTCCTCCTGACCGGCGGCGGGCCTGGTACCGCGACCGAGGTCATCAACTTCTCGATCTACCGGACCTTCTTCTCGCAGGATCGCACCGGGCCCGGGGCCGCGATGTCGCTCTTCACGCTGATCGCCGTCGCGATCCTGCTGCTGATCAACTGGCTGATCCTCGTGGTTCCTCAACTGACGAAAGCCGTGTCCTGATTCCGGAGGAAACAAGACGCGGAGCGAAGCATCGCCCCGCGTCCCGGTCTCAGCTTTCGGTTTCCTCGTCTTCCACGAGGTCTTTCTTGCTGTGCAGAAACTTTTTGGCCACGGTTTCGCCGAGAGTATACACCCAAGATCCGTGGAAGTTGTTGAATTGGCCCACCTCGTCGGCCCTTCCCAGCACCTCGGATTTCTTTTTGAGCTCTTCCTCGGTCTCCTCTTGAGACACCTGAATGCGGTCCACGTTGAAATAGCTCTCGATTTTCATGAAGTACTGGTCTTCTTTTTGCGCGAGGGAAACCCGGTAGCCGGATTCGTCTTTTAACTGGAAAACCATCTCGCGATCGAAGCTCAGGTCCGCCACCACGGGATCGTCGGCGAGGTAAACCGATTCGAAACGCAATCCCGAAAGCGCATTTTTGACCTGGCTCACCGTCATGGATTCCTTCTTATTGGCGGGCACGTTTTTCAGCTTGAGGCTCCCATCCACATCCTCGATGACGAAGTCCTCACTCTGAATCTTCGCGAGCTGATCGGCGCTCACCTCCAGAATCTCCTTTTTGAGAAAGGAGTCCGCGCCCGTGCTGAGATAGGTGCCGGAACTGGTGAGATACACGCCGGCGTCATCCCCGTCCAGACGCTTGATAAAGTTGCCGCGTCCGTCCTCTGCCGCCTTGCCGATCAGGAAATGGACCATGGTTTTGCCAGCATCGTTTTTGAGCGCCACCTCGGTTTCCGCCTTGCCCTCGACCAGCGAGAGCTCCTCTTCCAACGACTTACCTTGACCGACCTTTTTTTCAAGGCTGATATTGAGCACGTCATTGATGAAGCGGTTGATGGTCTCGTTCTTGGCCGGGTAGTTATGCTGGGTGGCGACCTCGAAGGCGTCCTCGGCCCGCTTCAGGATCAGGGTATCGTCGGCCTTGGTGATTTCAATCTGGGAAATGTTGTCCGCGTTGAGTTGGGTGATAAATTTCTGGCCGCGCTCGAAGCGTTCGGCGCGGCCCCGCGAATTGCTGTAGGAAACAATGGATAGCACCAAAAGAACCGCCGCGATTACAGCCAGTATTTGGTTGGTTTTCATGCGCCACTCTCCTTTGCCGCTAACTTCTGATTACGCCGGCGGTAAAAGGCCGCCAGCCCGCCGATGCACACCAGGATCGGCATCAGCCAAACGATGGAAAAGCTGACGAAGGCTTCTTCCTTGGCCAACACCGCGCGTTTCTGTTTCTTGATCTCGCGAAGCTCACGGTTGCCCTCGCTGATCTTTTCGTTCAGGGACGCGATGTCGTCACGCACCTTTTTCTGTAACAAAACCGCGTTCTTCTGGCTCATGCCGCGCTGCTTCTCCTGCACCTCTTGTTGGAAACGCTCGATATCGGCCCTGATCCGGCGCTCCTGGTCGAGCACCTGCTCATCCGCCCGAGCTTCAATGCGGTCGAACAAGGCAAAGGGCCGGCGAATCCTGCGCTTGGAGCGCACCTTCATCAGTTCCTTGGCGCCCAGCAGGTAGTCCACGCTGTTGAGCAGCACCTTGTAATTGTCGTTAACCGCCTGAACGCCAAACAAGCTGTTCTGGAAGGCGAGTTGGTCGGTGATGAAATCCACGTCGGCGAACACCAGCACCCGCGTCTCGCTGAGTTGGTCCTCGGGCAAGGGTTCCTTGGTAATCATCTCCGCGTCTTCATCGGGCGGCATCTGGAAGCCGGGCGGCATGCCGGGCGGCGTTTGAGGGGTTTCCTTGGGAAAGCTGGCGCCCTCGGGAAATGCGCTCGGCAGTTTGCCCTGGATCAGGTAGGCCAAGGCCAGCTTTTGATCGCCGGGCGAGTAGTTATCCAACAGTTTGGGCGGGTTGTTGAGATCGGTATAGGCCAGTTCATCGTTGCCGCCAAAACCGGGCTTAATGGTCAGGCTGCCGCCCGCGTCCGTGGTGGTGATCAGCGGCGTAATCTCGGCGGGCGCATCGTCCTTGGTCTTCAGCACTCCCGCGAGGTAGAAACGCAGGCTGGACAGGCCCTGAAAAATCGGGATGTCCTGGTTGAGCGTGGTGGAGGCGGTTTTATCGGAAATCATCAGGTCGGTAATGATCCGTTCCGCGCCGCCGCGGCGGTCGTAGGCCCGTTTGACGGCCAGCTCGTAATCCACGGCAAATTTGCTGTCCTCTCGGGTAATGCCCCAGGTCTCCAGCAACTTGTCCAGGTTGGAAGACGGCTCGTACTGCAACTGCGCCCAGGGCTGTTGCGGCGAGCTGGGCGCCTGATCCTCGATGGAAAAGGGGTCCAGGAACACGATCGTCTCTCCGCCGGTAACCACCCACTCGTTGATCGTCCAGAGCGTTTTGTCGCCGAAACCCTTGGGATGGATGACGAGCAACAGGTCGTACTCATCGCGGGAAATGGACTCCACTTCCTTGTCGAGCCGGCTGACCTCATAGGTTTCCTGCAAGACCTGCATACTGATCCAGGGCTCGGGGGCTTGTTTGCCCTGCGCGGCCATCAATTGCGCCATGTAGGGGTTGTCATCGGGAAGGGGATCGATCCCGGACAGGATGGCGATGCGCTGCTTCTTGGGCCACAGGAGGTTGTAGACCCGCTTGGAGATTTCGTACTCGATTGTCTCCTGCTTTTCGGGCCAGAGAAAGTCGATGATGTCCTTGGAGCCGGTTTGGGTTTCAAACACCAGGCCGAAAAAGAATTGATCCCCGTATTGGTTGATCACCTTGCCGTCCAGGCCATAATCGCTGGCGTCCTGCGACTCATCGCTATCGGGAACCGGATCGATATAGGAAACCCGGATCTTGCCGTCGCTGTAGCGCGCGTACTCCTTGAGCAGGTTGCGGATGTACTGATTGTAGGTGATGAAGTTTTTGATGAACTGGGGCAGAGACTTGCCCGCGGTCATGGAGAAATACAGCTTGATGTCGATGGGTTTGACGCCTTCCTGTTTCATTTTGGTCAAAATGTCCCGCGTGCCTTCCGTGAGCGAGTACAGCTCCGATTCGGTCAGGTCGGCGCGTGCGCCCTCCCCATTGATATTCACGATGTGAATGGCAAAGACGGTGATGAGCGCAATCAAAACCAGGGTGAGTATTCGATTCATAACCATCCCTCCTCAAGAAGCCTTGACTTGGTTGAGCAGCAGCATGCCGCACAACAACCAGCCGGCCGTGCTAAAAATGAAAAATACCAGGCTACGCAACTCCAGCAGCCCTCTCGTCAGAGTGGAGAAGTGGTCCATCAGGCTCAGACTCCCGATCAATTGCTCCACGTAGCCGCCCAGTAGATTGCCGATCACTTCCAGGATCTCCGGCAGCCCCAGCAACAAAAAGAGCACCGAGGCGGTCACGCCCAGAATGAAGGCCACGACCTGGTTCTTGGTCAGCGCCGAGAACAGCATCCCGATGGAGAGGAAGGTGCCGGCCATCAGGAGACATCCGATATAGCCGGTGAAGATGGTTCCCCAGTCCGGGTCGCCCAACCGCGCGACCTGGAAAATCGCGGGCCAGGTCAGGACCAGGGCCACGGCGAGAAAGGACCACCCGGCCAGGAACTTGCCCAGGTAGGAGCCCTGCAGGGTAATCGGCAGGGTGCATAACAGCTCCACCGTGCCGGTCTTGCGTTCTTCCGCCCACAGCCGCATGGCCACCGCGGGCACGAGCACCACGTAGATCCACGGCAGAAAGGAGAACAGTGAATCCAGGCTGGCCTGTCTCAGATCCAAAAAGCGGCCGTAATCGCGCGAAATCATCAGGAATCCGCTGGCGACGAGAAAAATAACGATGAAAATGTAGCCCAGGGGCGTGGCAAAGTAACTCCTGAGTTCCCGTTTGTAAACCGATTTCCAACCCGTGAATCCGCTCATGCGCAAACCCCCTCGGTAAGCTCTCGAAACAGGTCTTCCAAGCGGCCTTCCTGTACCGTTAGACTTTGGACCTCCTGGCCGTTCAACAGGCCCATCAGGTCCTGGACATGACTCGCCTGATCCTTGGGATACACCTCGATGCGGGTTTCCGTCTCCCGAACCAGGCGCTCACACCAGGGCTGGGCCTGAATGCGTTCCTGCAACTCCGGGTTCGGCGCATCCAGGGTGAGGCGGATGACATTGTGGTTGGAGGCGCGCGCCATCAGGTCCTGAGGCGTGGAGTCCACCAGGATCTTGCCCTGTGAAATGATCATGGCGCGATTGCAGACCCGTTCCACCTCATCGAGAATATGGGTGGAAAGCACGATCGCCTTGTCGCGCGCGATGTGATCAATCAAATCCTGTACGAGTTTCTTTTGGTTGGGATCCAAACCATCCGTGGGCTCATCGAGGATCAGCACCTCGGGATCGTGAATCAATGCCTGAGCCAGGCCCACGCGGCGTTTGAATCCCTTGGACAGGGTTTCAATGGTTTGACCGGTCACGCTCGTCAACCCCGTCATTTCCACCACCCGCTCGATCGCCTGATCGGGGTTTTCCACCTCCCGCGCCTCGGCGATGAAACGCAAAAAACCGGTCACGTTCATCTCGCCGTAGGCGGGCGCGCTTTCCGGCAGGTAGCCGATTTTCTGGCGAACCTCCAGGGAGTGCGCCAATGTATCGTGGCCCGCCACGCTGACCCGGCCCTCGTCCTGTTCCAGAAAACAGGTGATAATTTTCATGGCCGTGGATTTGCCGGCGCCGTTTGGGCCTAAAAACCCGAGGATATCGCCCCGGCGAACCTTGAAGCTGATGTCATCAACGGCCTTGATGGGACCGAAATATTTCTTGACGCCATCCACTTCAATCAAAACTTCCGCTTGATTTCCGCTTTGTGCTTCCATCACTTCCTCACATTCCTAAACTTGAGATCGAGTTCCAAACTGTTGTTGTGTCCTCGCAAAAAGGTCTCCGGCCACGAGCGATCCCACATCCTGACGCCAAAACGAATCGGGCCATGTCAAATTGACAGGGTAGGATGGATACCGCCTCGTGAAATCACTACCGAAGGGGGACTTTGGAGCAAAACGCATACCACTTTCTCAACCCGCGTCTACCCTACTCGCGAACGGAAGGGACGCGAAATGCCGAGTGGTCGGCAGGCACGGCGCGACGCATTCGGCGGCGGTAAGAAAAGCGCCTTAATCTAACACAATTCTTCCGCGAACCGTCAAAAAAGCGGAAAATCCTTTGCAGGAAGATTCGGCCCTCAATCGGGCCATGGGGGACCGGGTCTTTCAGGCACTGTCCTGGCCACCGCGTGGTTGGAGGGTTGGCAGCGGTCATTTGGAACGAAAAAACCCGCGGGCGGCGAAGCGCGCACCCGCGGGTTTTGCGTTCTGGCGGCGAGAGCCGCGGTCTATTGATTTTCGTCGAAAGGAATGGGTAGCATTTCCAGCACCACATCGCCCGGGCGGTCAAGGGGCAACTGCCCCAGGCGGCCGTAGCGCCGCATGTCGATCCAGCGATGGCCCTCGGAGAACAGGGAGTAGCGCTTTTCGTGCAATACCTGATCGAGCGCTTGGGTGCCGCTGGTCAGGCTGACCGAACCCAAACCCGCCGCATCGCGGACCAGGTTGATATCGCTTTCGGCGGAGGACAGGTTGCCAAGCGCGATATTGGCCTCGGCCCGCAGCAGAATGAGCTCCTCGTTGCGGATAATGGGATAGGGCGCGGTGTTGCCCGAGGCTACGGTCACGGCCAGGTCGCTGCTGAGACCCGATTGCTGCAAAGGCGCCGCGCGCTTGAAAATCTTTCCGGAGTAACGGGCGTCGCCCGCCTCGGCATCTGTCTCGTAGGTGGGATGGCCCAGCCACTTGACCGTGGAGGCGGTCGGCGGTTCGTAGATGGGGTTCAACAGATCGCCGCTCGCGGTGCTGTAGTTGTGGTAGGCGCCCACGCTCAAATCCGCGTTGGTGTCCAGGAAAGAACCGCCGAGCGCGTTCAGCACCTCGTTCCAATCGGCCATGTAAGCCGATACGCGCGCCTTCAGGGCCCGGTTGAATTGGGCGAAGCTGGCCGGCGTGTTGAACAGGGCAAACCCGCTGGACATGGTGAAGGGGAAGCTCGCCCCACCGTTGTTGAGATTGGTCAACCCTTGGTCGAGCATACCCGCGAGACTGGTAAACGCCTGCTGCTTGCCGACGAAGGGACCCAGAACCTCGCCACCCACGTCCACGCGGATGCCGTTCTCATCCAACAGGTTCAGGTTGAGCAGCAACTGGTAGGCCATCATGGTGCGGGCATAGCCCTCGACCGCGTTGCGCTGTTGGGTGTCGGATATCGCCGCGGCCCGCTCCAGCAGGATGTTGCAATCCTTGACCACGCGGTAGCGCGCGGCCCAGGGACGGGTCAGCAGGAAGCCATTGTCGTCGATGGGCCCGGTCAACAGCTCGCCCGTGTAGCGCGGATCGGAAATCTCCAGGTAATAGATTTCCCTTCCGATGACGGAGACGACCCGCAGGTAGATATCGAATTCGGCGCGCGAGCCGCCCTCGATACCGGATACCAGCAACTGAACGCTGGCGCTATCCTCGCTGGGCGCGTTGGGGTCGTCGAATTGCTGGTCGGAAGAGGAGACACACGAAAACGCCAATCCTAGTGCGACCAGGCCGAAAAAGGTGAGTACACCTTGGTTTCTAAACAAAAGATCTTTCAATTTCATAGTTGTCATCCTCTCCTACAGCCCCGCTGCAATGTTGAAATAGTAAGATTTCGACGTGGGAAAGGGCGCGACTTCAATGCTGCCCCCGATCGCCAGGTTGCCGAAGTTGCTGACCTCGGGATCGTAGCTGGTGTAGTCGGTCCAGGTTTTCAGGTTTCGGCCGGCAAGGCTGAAGCGCAACGAGGACAATTTCCCGTAGAGGATCTTGTTCAACATGCCTCGGTTCAACTGGTACTCCAGCTTGAGCTCGCGCAACTTCATGTAACCCGCGTCCTCGATCAACTGCGCCGTGGTGGCGAAGGCGTTGGACGCGCGGGCTTGACCCTCTGGCGTGTCCAGATCGGGCGTGGTGCCGTTGAGGTCGGAGAGCAGCTTGGTCAGGTTGACCACCTCGCCGCCTTCTTTCCAGTCCAGCAGCCAGCTCAGGTTCCAGTTGCCGTAGCGCAACTGGTTATCCCAGCCCAATTGAAAATCGGGCGCCTGGTTGCCCAGGGGAATGAAGTTGCCGTTGGCGTCGGTTTCGTTGCCCACGATGGTGGTGGGCGAGAAGCCCTCGGAAATCAGGTAGGTACCCAGGGAGGTCGCGAATCCACCCTTGGTGAACTCGGGAATATCCAGCCTGGTGATTTCGCTGTCGTAGGCGTAGAAGTTCAGACCCACGGTCCAGTTGAAGCGGTCCTTCTTAATGGGATTGAGATTCAAACCCATCTCGATTCCGTCGATTTCCATATCGCCGGCGTTGATCGCCTCCTGGGTGAAGCCGCTGGAGGGCTCCAAATCCCGGAAGAGGATCAGGTCGCTGATCTCCTGCTGGAAGTAGGAGAACTCCACCGTGGCCTTGCCGTCGTAAACCGTGGCGTCGAAGCCCAACTCGAATTCGGCCGAGGTTTCCGGCTCGATATTCGGGTTGCCGCGCAGGGTTCCGGGCACCAAGCCGTTGGCGTTGTCGATGGTCAGGTTGGTGAAGGAAGAGAACTTGGCGAACGCGGGCGGCAGGTTGCCGGTCTCGCCATAGGCGGCCCGTAGCTTGAACTCGGAAACAAATCCTTCCATCGGCTCCCAGAAATCGTATTCGGAAAGCCGGACGGAAGCGGAGGCCTTGGGATAGGTATAGAACTTGTCCTCATCGCCGATGGCGCTACTGGAATCGCCGCGAATCCCCAGGGAGAGGAAGACGGCCTCGCCCAGGTTGATCTCTTCCTGGATGAAGTAGCCCCGGTCCCGCTGAATGGTGCGAGTCTGCTGAACATTGGGGGAAACGCCTTGGTCCACGTTGAACTGGCCGTCGATCAGGTTGTTGGCCGTCACCACGACATTGTCCACATCTTGTTCCTCGAACTGAACCCCGCCCGTGGTGCGGAAGGTATGACCGGCGCCGGTGATGAAGGTATGCGTCAGGTTGAGGTAGAGGTTGTTGAAGATGGATTCGGTTTCGCCGAGGATCGAGGTGCCCGGCTGGGAGCTGTCGGACTCGAACTCCAACTCCCGCGGGAAGCGGGCGTCGTTTTCCATGGAGAAATAATCCACCCCGCCGCTCAGGTTGAAATCAAGACTCTGCTTGGCGTTCTGAAAAATGTTGTAGTCCACCGTCAAGGAGCCCAGGGTGCGGTTTACCGTCTCCTCGTTCTTCATCAGATCCCGCGTCTGCAGGAAGTTGGAAGCGAAAGGATGCTGGGGGTACACGCCGTCCCGGGGAATCAGGTCCAGGAAGCTGGGCGTCGCGGTGAGCGCCACGCCGAAAGTGGACCCGGTATTGTCGTTGCCGGTCAGGCCGCGATTGGAAACCGAGCGAATCAGGTTGGTGCGCACGCCGATGGAGAGCTTGTGATTGACGTTGTGGTCCACGTTCACGCGAACGCCGTATTTGTCATAACCGGTTCCATCGATGATCCCCTCATCGTTAAGGGTCGAGCCGGAAACGAAAAACGAGGTTTTTTCATTGCCGCCGCGGGCGCTGAAATCGGTTTGGAAGATGGCGCCTTTCTCGCCGTAAAGCTCATCCTCGTAGTCGATGACCCGGCCGCCGGCCTGGTTGAAAAGATCCAAACCGGTTTGGCCGAAGGCGGCAAAAGCCGTCTCCGCGGTGTAGGTGCGGAAACCGAGTTTTTTGACGATCTCGCGGAAGCCGAAACCCTGGGAGAAATCGTACTGGGTTTCGCCGGAAGAGCCGCGCTTGGTGGTGATGATCACCACGCCGTTGGATGCCTTGGAGCCGTAAATCGCCGCGGCGCTCGGGCCCTTGAGAACCTCGATGCTGGCGATGTCGCTGGGGATCAGGTCGGCGATGCGGTTGGAGGGCTGATCCTGAGGCGTGCGGCTGCCCGCGGAGGCGGCGGCCGTGACCGAGTTCACGCCGGACTGAATTTCCATGTTGCTGATCAGTACGCCGTCCACCACGTACAGCGGCTGCGTGGCGCCGTTGATGGTGGAGGTGCCGCGCAGGTTGACGGAAATCCCGCCGCCGGGAGCGCCTGTATTGGCGCTAACGGTAACGCCGGTGAACTTGGCGCTCAGAGCCCCGTCCAGGGTTTGCGTGGGAATGCGGGAAATTTCGGGCGCGCCCACGGTAGCCACGGAATTGGCCAGGTTTTTGCGCTTCACGGAAGTCGCGAAACCGGTGACAACCACTTCCTCGGACACTTCCAGAGGGGCGGCTTCCAGGGCGATATTCAGGTTGGAGGAACTGGAGGAAACCTGTTCCGTATGAGTTTTAAAACCGACGAAGCTGAATTGCAGCGTCGCCTCCGACATTCCTTGCAGGCTGAGGGAGAATCCCCCGTCCCCACTGGTGACCGTGTTGATGGTCGTACCTTTCACAATGATGGTTACGCCCGGCAATGGATCTTCGGTTCCCTGAATCACAACCTTTCCCGAAATATCCAAAGATTGGGCCAATCCTACGGTGGCGGACCCTAGCAGGCATAACAGCCATAGAGCAGAACATAGCCGTCGCATAGTTTCTCCTTGCAGAATTCTTTTCTTCATAAAGTTGAGTTTCCTCAAGTCGATACTTGATGTGCATAAACAAGCTTGAATCGAGTGATATATCCGAATCCAGATCACGACCAAATCAGGCATGGGACGGATGAGCTTAAACCTTTATCTTTCATGGTTTTTCTTGGGAAGTCAAGCGTAAAGATGAAAGCTCGCGAGTCCCGCCATGAGTTGATTTTTGAACCCCTGACGCTCTCGCGTCTTCTTCTCGGACAAACCCTTCTCGACGACGCCCGCTTGGCGGTTTCTCACGGCTTGCGATCGCCGGCGTAGCGCGCCCGAATATTGGGGACCAACACCATGGCGAATGCATCGGTAAACCCATATTCCGGGCTCCAACCCCAATCCTCCCGGGCCGGACGATCATCGACAATTCCCGGCCAACCATCGACGATTTCCTGGCGCATGGGATTGGGATCGAAATCGATGCGCGCATGGGGAAAGTGCTTGAGAATCTCCCGCTTGATTTCCCCCGCGCTAACGGAGAAAGCGGTGACATTGTAAATGCGGCGGCGCAAATTTTCCGGTTCCGCCCTCGCGAGCAACACCAGTGAACGGATGGCGTCCGACATCACCATGAAGGGCAAACGGGTTTCCTCTTCCACAAAGCATCGGTAGGGCACCCCGCGCGCGGCCGAATGCAACATTTCCGGACCGTAATCCGTGGTTCCGCCCGTGGGCAGAGTCTCATGGCTGATCAGCCCGGGGAAACGCAGGCAACGAAAGTCCAAACGCACGAAGCTCGGATTGTCCTCGTTCTTATAGAATTGGCTGTAGTAGCGGCCCAACTGCTCGATATAGAGTTTGTTGATGCCGTACATGGTGGTGGGCGTCAGGTATTGCCGTTCGTGAGCGGGAAGCGCCCGGTCGTCGCTGGGCTGCATGCCATAGACCGCGATCGAGCTGGAGAAAGTGAACACCACGGGCTTGCCCAGGCGATTGGAATGCTTATGCGCCACATCGAAGATATTGAGGGAGCCGTCTACATTCACCTCATGGGCGAGCTTCGGATTTTTCTCGCCCGTGGAGGATAGGATGCCCGCCAAATGGAAGATCTGCTCAAATTGATGCTTTACCTCGATTTCGGAGATCAGCACCCGGTCCAGGATATTTCCCCGGTAATAGGCCTTGCACAAAGGCACCAAATCCGGATGGGGCTCGGTCAAATCCAGGGCGATAATGTCGGTCGCGCCGTCCTCGGCGAGAAAACGGATCAGGCTTTGGCCAATTTCTCCGTTGGCGCCCGTAATCAGGATTTCAGGTTTCTTCATCCAGCACTCCCCAGCCGCCGAGGCGGCTGAAATTTGTTTTGGGTTTTGCAAAGCGAAAACCGCGGTTCAAGATTCTCTTGACGGAAACGACAGGATTACCGGGTTACCACGCATCCGCGTCCCTGGAGGCGTCGTCTCCGGGGAATCCGGCAGACCGCCGGCGCGCCGCGTGGCGCTTCGCCGCACGCACCGGAAAGGCGAACACACCGAGCCCCGAATGATCGGATTTTTTTATCCGTGTTCATCATACGGGAGGCTGGAGCAATGGGCTTCGCCGAGTCCAAGCCAGAGTCCCACGGCGGATTACCCGAGGCGCCCAACTTGTTGCCGGCTCGCGCAAAATATACTACAGCCTGGGATAGACACGGGCAATGGAAATCCGCGAGCCGGGTTCATTGGCGCGGCCGAGACGAAATACAAATCTATTTTAGGCGCCGCCGCCGAGCCTTTGACGCATGCTGGCCAGTTGGACACAGACCACGAACACCTCCATGGCCCGCTCCAGGTTGCCGAGGTCCACGGAGGAGGGGGCGATGCGGATATTGCGATCCTCGGGGTCCTGACCCAGGGGAAAGGTGCTGCCGGCGGGGGTCAACTTGACCCCGGCGCCCGCGGCCAAGCGCACGATCTCCGCGGCCAAACCTGGCAAGCTATCGAAGGAGACGAAGTAGCCACCCTCGGGTAGGGTCCATTCACCGATGTCCCGCTGACCCAACCCGGCCTCCAGCTGATGGAGCACGCACTCAAATTTCGGGCGCAGGATGCGTGCATGGCGCGCCATATGGGCTTGAATCGTGGCCAGATCCTTTAGAAACAATACATGCCGCCATTGGTTCACCTTGTCCGGCCCCACCGAAATGACGTTCAATCGCCGCAAAAAATGATCTTGGTTCGCTGGTGAAGCCGCCATAAAGGCGATGCCCGCGCCCGCGAAGGTAATTTTGGAGGTGGAGGTCCAAACGACGACATTGTCCCAGGTGCCGAAAGCGCGACAGAGGTCGACGATATTCTTGAGATCCCGAGGCCGATCACCGAAATCGTGGACCGCATAGGCGTTGTCCCAAATCACGCGAAAATGGGGGCCGGCAATCTTGCCCAGCCTCGCGATGCGCGCCACCACCTCGTCGGAATAGACATGTCCGGTCGGGTTGGAGTACTTGGGCACACACCACATCCCCTTGATCAGTGGCTCCCGTTTCACGAAATCTTCCACCAGGTCCATGTCGGGCCCGTCCGCGCGAAGGGGAACCGGCAGCATCTCGATCCCCAACTCCTGGCAGATTCCAAAGTGTCGGTCATAACCGGGAACCGGGCACAGGAATTTTACTGTCCCGGGCTCCTTGGACCAAGCGCTTCCCACGCCCGCCACCCCCTTGTAATATGCGGCGGAAATAAATTGGTACATCATGGCAAGACTGCTGTTGCCGCCTACCAAAACTTCGTTGGGCGAAACCCCCAGTAACTCCGCGCCCAGCGCCTTGGCCTCGGGGATACCGTCCACGCGGCCGTAATTGCGCACATCCATGCCATCATTCAGGCGGTAACGGCCCTGGATAATGCCCTCCAAGCCCCTGGAAAGCTCCAGTTGCTCCTCACTGAGCCGCCCCCTGGTCAAATCCAACTGGTATCGGCGATCCACGAGTTCCTGGTAACGCCGTTCTAACTCACGCGCCTGATTGGCAAGGCGCTCTGCGGGAATTTGATTAGGCTTCAACGCGATTCCTCAAAGCATCCCGAATAAATTCAGGAGGCCGTTGCTGATCCAGTCGGAAGCACTTTGCCAAAAACCTCTGGCCCCTCGAAGGGCAGGAGGTTCTTGCTTGGCGAAAAGGCCGCGGCCGATGCGGTGCTTCTATTGTAATGCCTTGTCATCATTGGCGGTTACAAAAAAATGAATCTCGCCTGTATTTTTTTCCACGCGCCTTCGGTCCAGAAGGTCAGGACCGCGGGCGGAGACCCCGCTATTTTTCGCCCTACACGGGAAGGATCTTCTTCAGAGCGGCAAGAGCGCGATCCACCTCGGCCCGGGTGTTCAAGCGGGAAAACGAGAATCGCAGGGTCGATTTGGCCTCCTGTTCCGTGAGGCCCAGCGCCAGCAGCGTGGGGCTCGCGCTGAGCGAACCGGAACTGCATGCCGATCCGGTGGAAGAGCACACGCCCGCCCGATCCAGCTTGATCAGCAACAGGTTGGCGTCCTGGCCGGGAAAGCGCACGGAGCTGGTGTTAGGAGTCCGCGCCACATGCTGAAAATTGATCATGGCCCGATCGCCCCATATGGTTTTAAGCTGGGATTCGAAATAGTCGCGCACGTCGCGAATTTGCATCTCGGGAGCTTCCGCGGCCAGTCGAGCGGCCGCGGCCAAACCCATGATATAGGGCACATTCTCGGTGCCGGCCCGCAGCGAATGTTCGTGGGGGCCACCATGGATCAAGGGTTGGACCTTCACTCCCCGCCGCTTGTAGAGAACCCCGATTCCCTTGGGACCGTGAAATTTGTGTCCGGCAAGAGTCAGCATATCGCAACCGATGTCACGCACATGAATGGGCACCTTGCCCACTGCTTGAGTAGCGTCCGTGTGGGTGAGCGCGCCTCGCGCCCTAGCCTCCGCAAATATTTCCCGCACGGGCAACAGCACGCCGGTCTCCGAGTTGGCGAACACCACCGACACCACCACCGTATTCTCATCGATCCTTTCGCAAAAGGGTTTGGGATCAATGCGATCGCCCTCGATTCGACAGGGCGCGAAACGCGCCTCCATGCCCAAGGTCCGTTCCGCCCACAGCGCCGCTTCCCGCACCGAGGCGTGCTCCATTCCCGAAACAACGAGATTCTTGCTTTGCGTCTCTCCGCGGCCCGCGCTTCCGAGGAGCGCCAGGTTATTGGCTTCCGAACCCGTGCCCGTAAAAATAATTTCGGAAGCCATGGCGCCGATGAGCCTGGCCACCTCCGTCCGGGCGCGCTCCACCGCGGCGCGGCAACGGCTTCCCACCTGGTGAACCGAGCTGGGATTGCCGTACTCCTCCTCAAAATAGGGCCGCATCTCCGCGAGGACCTCGGGCAAAAGCAGGGTTGTGGCGTTATTGTCGAAATAGATCAACCTATCCTCCGGCTCGCCTTTCGAGAACGGGTCCATGTTACCACGGAATCCCGCGCCGAACGCGCCATGCACGGCCCCCTCAGACTGTGCCGCCGGCCCACTTTGCCTTCCTCATCTCGTGAGTCTCGGAGCTTCGCATTGAAATAGGACCATTTTAGTGCTATTTTACTTTTCAGGGTTCAAACCGCGCGATGCGCCCAAATACCGAACCCTCCAATCCATGGATGAAAAAAGGTTTCTAAACCAAGCCAAACGGCTTCGCGAGGAACCCCGTGCAAGGAGTCAACAATGAGCCCAATCAGCACCACGGCCGAGGCCGGAGACAAAACCGAGGCGGGTTCCTTTCAGGTGGATCGGGTGCGCCGCGATTTTCCTATTCTGGCGCGTGTCATCAACGGCAAACCGCTGGTTTACCTGGACAATGCCAATACGAGCCAAAAACCGGAGCCGGTCATCGAGGCCACCAATCATTTCTATAGACATTGGAACGCGAACGTTCATCGCGGGGTCCATACATTGAGTGAAGAGGCGTCCGCGGGATACGAGGGCGCCCGTGACAGGGTGCGGAGTTTTATCAACGCGGAACACGAACGGGAAATCGTTTTCGTACGCGGCACGACCGAGGCCATCAATTTGGTCGTCCAATCCCATGTGCGTCCGCTTTTGGATACCGGAAAGGAAATTCTGATTTCCCATATCGAGCATCACTCCAACATTGTCCCATGGCAAATTGTATGCGAACAAACAGGAGCACATCTAAAGGTGGTTCCCGTCAACGATCTGGGCGAATTGGACATGGAAGCCTTTGACCGATTGTTGAACGACAGAACCGCGATCGTCGCCATCAACCATGTCTCCAACGCGATCGGAACCATCAATCCGGTGCGTGAAATCGTGGAAAAGGCGCATGCCGTGGGAGTACCGGTCCTGCTGGACGGC
>JBGTRP010000054.1:0-16042 GCA_041940685.1 Acanthopleuribacteraceae bacterium | reverse complement strand
AGCGAACTTGCCCTTGACAAGGTAAGGTGGCCTGCACCATCTACCAACAAAACCGAAAAACTAGCTTAAAATTAATCCCCACTTTTCAATTCCCACTGAACCAGTACAGTTCATGTCAGAACAGACGATCAAGAGGGTATTCTTGTTGATAGCTTGATCAAATTGTTCCTTTTGGTTTGCGTAAACAAAAAATCGGGTGGTTGGAGGCGAGGAGTTGGGCTTGACTGAACCGAGAAGGTAGTATTCGGGGCAATTGTGCCCACGATACGCTTCGAGAAACTGTGTGGCGAAGTTTTCCGGGCAAATTGGATGAACCGTAATTGCTTCAAAGAAATTCTTTAGCGACTCTTGTGATTCCGAAAAGGTTTTGATATCCGGCATCAGGCCAACGGCCAGCCGTTGAAAAAGTTCCGCCTCTTTGACCGAGCCAACTTTGATTATGTGTCCTCCAGTGAGGCATGCGACTTGAAGTGGAAGTAACGGATCATTCATAACTTCGACTCCTGATGGGAATTTCTGTCAACTAGCATTGCCATGTTGCACAAATCAATAGGGGCAGTTGTGCCCTGCAACCAAGAAAGGAAATGGGCAGGTAATAATATGCCAATGTTGTATTTCCATCAAGGAAGCCTCTACCCTTCAGAGAATCCAGGATTGGCAGCCTCCCCTTCGCCCACCGCGCGGCGGTGGGGCTAGTCGCAACCCGAGGGGGTAACTGAACGACTGGAACTGTCCTTCAACAGGGCAAGCTCGGATTTCCCATCGACTTGCAAATTGCCCTTTGCGGAAACCCATGGATTCGGGTTAAAAATAGAGCGCCTCAGAATCCAACTGCAACCCGAGTGTCAATCGTATGGCAGAAAACCAGATTCCTGATCCTCACTTCGACGTTTTCCTCAGCTACAATTCATCCGACAGAAAAGCGGTGATAGAGATTGGTGAGGCTCTCAAACAGCAAGGGCTCAAGGTCTGGCTAGACGTATGGGAACTGGTGCCAGGTCGACCTTGGCAGGATGCGTTGGAGAGCATTATCCAAACAGCAAGGTCAGCCGCTGTTTTTGTTGGACCATCGGGGTTGGGCCCGTGGCAAGAACCAGAAATGCGGGCATTGCTTACGCAGTTTGTGAAGCGCGAGTCGTCCGTAATACCGGTGCTTCTTCCAGGAATAAAGCACGCGCCTGATTTGCCCCTTTTTCTTCAAGCTTTCACGTGGGTTGACATACGTGGTGGGGTCAATAAGACAGGAATAGGCTCTCTAATTTGGGGCATCACCGGAATTAAACCCGAAGTAGCACCCAATCCAAAATACAGGTCTCTGTCTGAGAAAGAGTTGGGGGAAAAGCTCCATCGTTTGCTGATTCAGAAATCAGAGCTGGCAAATGCGAAAGCAGATCTGAGTGAAATAAATTCAAGAATCCTAAAACTGAAAAGGAAACAGCGGGATGGCCCAAACCTAAATCCGGGAGAGTTTCTAGGGGACAACCGCTTTCGGTTACTGGGGATAATAGGTGACGGCGGGTTCTCAACGGTTTGGAAAGCCTTTGACATGAGTTTTGAAAGGATGGTTGCCCTCAAAGTACTTCACGGCCAATACGCGCGTGGCACAATAAAAAAGCAGCGTTTTTTTCGCGGTGCCAAGCAGATGGCAAAATTCAGTCACCCAAACATCGTCGAGGTGTTCGAACCGAAAGGTGAATACCGTGGGTTCTTCTATTTCGCCATGGAGTATGTGGAGGGAACCGATCTCCAGCGGTTGGTCCAAGAAAAGGGAGCCCTGGCTGTTGAAGAGATGGTCCGGATCGTCTCTCTCGTGGGTAATGGGCTTTCTCATGCCCACCAGAGAGATGTGATTCACAGAGATGTCAAACCATCCAACATTCTGGTTGATCTGGCTGGTAGGGTGAAGCTTACGGATTTTGACCTAGTGAAGGCTGCAGACACAACTGGGGGGACCCGCCTCGGGGGGCTTGGCACCTATGGCTATGCAGCGCCGGAACTTGGAACGGATGCAAGTTCGGCAGACCACAGGTCAGATATATACGGTCTGGCGATGACGGCGATATTCGCATTATTAGGCCAAGATCTATCCCCGTTTATACACGATGGTGTTGGCAATTCCGTAAAGAGTCTTCAATGCCAAGATTCTGTAAGACAAGTTCTTGCTAGGGGAATTGCGAGAGAAGCTGCCCACCGTTACCCCACCGTTGCGGCGTTTTGTGAGGCATTGGGCGCCGCGTTGAATGAACCAAGAAAGGAAGCTAGTGTGCCAAAGCCAATACCAGCTAAACCTCATCCTTTGGCAGGCCAGCGCGAAATGCAAAAGGTTCTCACACCAGAAGAGAAAGATTATTGGGTACGGGTGGAGCCTGGCACTTTTCAAATGGGAGATGATCCAAGAAACCATGATGGCCATGAACTGGATAATTTGGTGAAAATAACTCAAGGTTATTGGATGGGCTGTGTACCGGTAACAAATTCAGTCTTCAAGAAATTCATTATCGCAGATGGCTATAAGAACCAAAGATGGTGGGACCAAGAAGGGTGGGACTGGCTCCAATTGAAGGGAGAGGAGTTCGATCGCTGGTATTTAAATCTAAAAACTGTTTTCAGAAAAAAACCTCTATTCAGCAAAGAGTTTTATTGTCCAAGTACCAAACCTATGTATTGGGACGAACCAAAGTTCAGGGGTGCCAACCACCCGGTCGTAGGCATAAATAGGTATGAAGCCAATGCCTTTTGTAACTGGCTTTCAGACCACCTTTCAAATTTGATTGAGGAGTCGTTCGGCAAGAATTTAAGGGTAAGCCTTCCAACAGAGGTTCAGTGGGAATATGCGGCTCAAGGAAAGGCAGGTAGAGAATTTCCCTGGGGTAATGGTGAGCCGAACAGGTATAGGGCCAATTATCAAGAATTTTACAATGGAACAACGAGGGTAGGAAACCTATTCCTTGGTGCTACACCCGATGGATGTTTTGACTTAGCAGGAAATGTGTGGGAATGGTGTTTAGATTTTTGGGCTCCTAATTTAAAACTTAGTTTTGGTAACACATCAGATGATCTCCCCATTTCGTTTTTTAAACATGCTCACGTAGTGCGGGGGGGAAGTTGGCTGACCGGCGCTGAAACCCTGAAATGCAGTCATAGAACGTGGAGTAATTCCTTTAGGAGGAGCAAAACTCTTGGATTCAGAGTCATTTTGTCATCTTGGCCCTAAAATTATATGTGGCAGTAACTTTCCCCATTAAGTAGCTCACCAACAAGGATTTTAGGCCTCATCCCATCGGTCTCGCACAATCCCGGCTCCCCTTCGCCCACCGCGCGGCGGTGGGGCTAGTCGCGACGCGTGGAATACCAAAACAAAAAGAGGCAGCAGGGCTCAACTTATGCCCACATCATCAAACCATTGTGAATTTACTTTTCGGGAGAATCCTTAGAAAACCCTTTCGAAATATTCGATGGGTTTTGGTCCTTCGATGTTCTATAAATTCCAAACGGAATTGAATCGGCCCGAATGGCTTTACCATGTAATCTACAAAATTTTGGCATATAAATTTCTTTAATTCCATGAGAATTGAAATTGCAAAGTCTTTGTTTTCGGCATATTTTTAGTAAGCACCAAAAACTGGGCAAGTAATCCAATAAAAAGGCCTAGGTATGGCGGAAAAAAGTTGACTGAGAATGTGAACAAGCGAAAAAACAACAAGAACGTAAAACCGGTAGATGGTGTGCGTGTTGGCGAAGAGCCAGCACCTGGGGTTAGGTTGCGTTGCATTTGTCGGGGGCATAAAGGAACCCTCGGACGTGTCGCTTGGTCTCCATGCGGGCAATATATCGCTTCACCTTCAATCGATAAGACAATTGGTATTTGGGATGCTGAAACTGGGAGTTTAGTTGCCAATCTAAAGGGGCATTCAGAAGGAGTTTTCGACGTAGCATGGTCTCCGGGCGGCGATCTACTCGCTTCGGCATCAAATGACTGTACCGCACGTGTGTGGGAAGTGCAAACAAAAGCAAATGTCGCTATCCTGAATGGACATTCCTTACCTGTTTATTCAGTTGCGTGGTCGCCAGATGGGCTGACCCTAGCTTTGTCGTCTCGTGATAAAACCGTTTCACTATGGAATTCTAATAATTGGCAATTACAAGATACCCTCGAAGGGCATAGCCAAGCAGTCGAACATGTTTCCTGGAGTCCAGAGGGTGAGATGCTGGCTTCATGCTCGTGGGACAAGACAGTTTGTCTTTGGAATAGTAGTGGCGAATTGCTTAAGGTTTTAACTGGTTCCAGTGGGATGCTTTTCGGTTTGGCATGGGATAAATCAATGCATATAGCAGCCGCAGGTGAAGATACATGCATTCACATATGGGATGTGAAAACTGGAAAACGCGAATCTATATTGGAGGGACATTCGAATTGGGTTAAGCATGTTTCATACTCTGCTGATGGCACATTGTTGGCTTCAAAAGGAAATGCAGACAGCAATATTCGAATTTGGCGAGCTGACACAATTTCTCCTTTAGTTAGCTTTAGCGAAACTTCATCAGATGGAGTTCCATCTGGAATTGAGTTTAGTCCTAGCGAATGCCACCTTGCTACACTGGGTGAAGGAGACAGGTCCCTAAGGATTTGGGACTTAGATAAGAAGCTTCTTCTCTCCCAGAGGGCAA
The DNA here is from genome assembly GCA_041940685.1 of Acanthopleuribacteraceae bacterium. Classification (GTDB taxonomy): domain Bacteria; phylum Acidobacteriota; class Holophagae; order Acanthopleuribacterales; family Acanthopleuribacteraceae; genus JBGTRP01. Next base: position 11,374 of record JBGTRP010000054.1, on the reverse strand, counting down.
ACGTAGAAAGATGGACTCAGACCGCCAAAATTGTACTCGTCGGGGAAAGCAACGTTGGCAAATCCTGTCTTGCCATGCGGCTCGCCGAAGATCGCTATCCCGATAATCACGAACACGGCACCAATCACGGTGTGCGGTTCTGGCCGATGGAAGCCGAAGAGCTGTATCCTGCGGCCAAGCCGCCGGAAGGGCAGCGGCGGGATGTGTTGTTGTGGGACTTTGGCGGGCAAGATGAGTATCAGCTTGTTCATCAAATGTTTCTGCACGATACCACGTTGGCATTGGTGCTGATCGATCCGACGCGCGGCCAAGCCGCGCTGGACGAGGCGCGGGACTGGAATAAGCGGCTCGAAAAATACCTGGGTGAGGACCGGTCCGTCAAACTGCTAGTCGGGGCAAAGGTCGACCAGAAGCGGGAACTGATTGACCAGAACAGTATCGATGCGCTTTGTACGGAATTCGGCTTCACGTCGTTCCTTGATTTGAGTGCCAAGACGGGCCGCAACACGAAGCGGCTTCGCAAGCTGATTTCCGACGCGCTCAACTGGGACCAGATTACCAAAATTAGTCGGACGAAGTTGTTCCAGCAAATTCACGACGACATCGAACGACGGCGGAAACAGGGTGAGGTGTTTGTATCAGCCGTGGAATTCCAAAATGTAATTGTCCACGGTTACTATGGCGAGCGACTCGACAGGAGTACAAGTATCCATGCTATAGACGCGGTTGTTGAACAACTGGCGAAACAAGGTGTTATTGTTAAAACACTTCCAGAGGACGGTGAAGAAGGAATAGTTTTTCAGCTTCCAGTAATTGAACGCTATGCGGGGAGCGTTATTATCGCAGCGCGGGGGCAGGATGGAGAACTCGATGAAAACGACGTCCTCGGACCAAAGCCCGTCCTACCAGGTATTCGACTCCAGGATCGAATCCCACGCCAAACTGAACTCGTGGTACTTAAATGCGTTGTCCGCTTGATGGCCGAGTATTCAATCTGTATACGGGACGGCGAACGTTTGGTCTTTCCTCAGCTTATGGAAGTTGGTAAAAAGGAGGACATCCACGCGGATCTACTTAAACGGGCACGTCAAACGCTTGCGGATGGTGATTATGCGACCTCCCGCCGGCAATTTGTCGAGGTTATTAACTCAAATCCAGAGTCCGCCAAGTTTTTGAAATCGGAACTGGGATTCGTATTTGATTTCGATACTGATGAGGACTCAGATCGATCACGTTGGGAAAGAAATCGTGGACAGATTGAATGGAGGCGCAAAACTTGGGCAGTACTTGCACACCACGATATTGAGCTATTCGAGTCGAAGCCATCAAAAGATTCACCTGACGATGATGAGGTCGAACCGAACAAAAAGAAGGCCAAAAAGGAAACGCGGCGATCTCGTCCCGTAGTCAAAGGGATGACCTCAGAAGCAAAAGGGGAAGCTCTTGAACGGGCGACACTGAGATTACTTGGGCTTCTTTTCCCGCTAGACGAACTTGAAGACGAACAGCAGTTGGAAGAACTTTCTCAACAATTGAGAGGAGAGCAATTCGGCTACGACTTGAAGCTCAGGTATTTCGATAGGGAGGCCAACCGCGAAGTCCGATGTTTTATTGAATGCAAGAGCCAGGACTCGGCGATCACACTGGATACAGTTGCAGGCAAGGTGGAGGCACTTGCGCTGATGCAATCTCAACCAGATCATTGGATTCTGATCGCGCCTCGAGCAAAGGCTGCCAACAAGCTAAAACCTGCCCTCGACAAATGGCACGACGAGGAACGTTATGCCTTCAAAATTCACGTCTGGACTCAAGGAACCTTGGTAGAACAACTTTTTGGGCTTGTTCCAGAATTGCACGACCTTTGGTTTGAAGACTTCGAATTCGACAGCCCTCATCCAAGCGAATGGTCTTCGAATGAACGAAACGCTCTTATCAAAGTGTGGAAGAGAAAACTTTCCTTACCGCTCCGACTTCCTCCTGGCTGGAAAACATATGTCAATAACCGGAAGAAATGGAGAATCTTCAGTGATGAATCCGACGATAACCTGATGAGGTTATGTGATGAGAATATCGCCCCCCGATGCCTTGATGAAACCGGTGCTCCATTGCCAGAGGATTTCTTTTCGACGGTTTTAACTTGGCTTGAATCATCAACGCGAGGCATGATACTGCTAGGCGATTACGGTGATGGTAAAACCATTGCGACTTATCTTCTCACCGCAAGGCTGGTAAGACAATTCAGGCTAAACCCGCAAGGTGCGTGGTTGCCGTTACGCTGTTCATTACGAGACTTTTCCCGACCGGGAATTGGGGGTGGGCGGGACTTCCTGCGTCGACGCGTTGAAGAATTCGGCGCTAACATAGATGGATGGAAGGATCTGGTTGAAAAACATAAAGTGTTCGTAATTCTGGACGGAATCGACGAGATGACAACATCTTTGACTTCTGTGAGAGTCCAACTGGCTGTTGATAGTCTTGTCGATTGTTGTCAAGCAGAGTTTCTCGACCAGAAACTGCTATTAACATGTCGTACTCCGTTCTTCCAGACATTTCATGAACGCGACTATCTACTTGATGCACTTGACAATCCACTTGTGGTTACGCTGAAGAACTTCGAACGACGATCTGTCATAGATCATTTCGCTGAAAAAGCTACAACACCAGAACGGCGAAGACGGTTACATTCGCTGCGCACGATGCATGATCCTATCGGTTTGGCAACAAAACCTCTGTTCTTTAAGTGGGTTTCTGAGACCCTGTGGGATGAGGACACTGATTGTACGAGCTTGATTTCCCTTTACGAAAGTTACATTCGTAAATCGCTGAAGAGAAAGGCGGAACTGTTGCAGGAGGAATCACCTAGCAGTGGTCGTGCAATTCGGAGTGCTAGAGTTGGTCGCGATAAACTCATCGAAAGGATGGAGGAGATCCTGGAATCTGTTGCCATCGAGATTCACCATGGACGACAAGAGTTTGCCTGCTTACGGCGTATTGGCCAAGAACTCCCACACTCAGAGTATGCCGAAGTTCTTTGGCAAAGGGCCAACGCCGATGGATTGGTTCAGGAAGATGCCACCCATCGAGTTGGCATACGATCTCTATTGCGCCGCGTTGAAATACCCGGACAAGATATTACAGATAAAGTGTGGCCTGTTGATTTCTGTCATCGTTCTGTGCGTGAGTTCTTTGTTGCTCGAAGAATTGTCCGCGTCGTCATTGAAAATGTCTCGACCGCCCGAGAAACCCTTGCCAATACGGATCTGAGTATCGAGATAGTTCACTTCGCGGCATCGATGATGAAACGAATGGCGCAGTCTTTGTTTCACCCTGTGCTACGATCGTTTGCCGAACAAAGCGGACTTGATTCCGACGCTACTAAATTGAGTGACGACCAACGCGCGTGCCTTGGAAAGAACGCTATTACGCTTTTGTTTAAGGCTGAAGGTAAGCTGGCAGAATCGGAATGGAATAACATGATACTAGATGGGGCAGATTTGTCTGGTGTCGATCTATCTGGCAAGAATTTCAAGGGTACATCCTTACGGAAGGCAATTCTTGACAATGCTGTCTTTAAAGACGCAGACTTCAGCGACAGCGATTTGACTGGGGTTCGGCTTGAAGAAACTGCCGAGGTGCGATCACTCTCAGTCTTACCTGGCTCTGATCGTTTTCTTGTTTTATACGATGACGGGCGTGTGATTGAATGGACTCTTAAAAGTACGTCTCGACGACAGTATCATGTCACTTTTGAGATCCCCGGTGGGGGAACACGTTGTTTGGCGAATGCCGTACCTGGTTCTGATCTAGCTCTGCAACACGGCAACCAGCTGCTATTTGCCGATTATAAGGATGGGCATCATCAACGAGTTGCCGAGATTCGCATGCGTCCCGAAGTGTCCCGAGTCGTATTGAGACAGGACATGCTTGTCATAGTCGACGAGGACGGTGGAAGTTATTATGTTTCTGGGTTCCCTTCAGACGTTTCGGCCAATGACTTCATGCGATGGCCGATCGGCTCTGCTTGGATATGCGATTACTTTTGCGACGAATCGGGACAAGTTTTGATCGTTGTCAACCCCGAAAAAGGAGTCGCTCTCCAACATCTGGATAAACGATTAGCCGAAAAGTTGTTGCCCGAGACACATGGTACAACCGCAGTTACAGTCTCCAAATCCACAAACTCAAAAGATGATTTCCTCATAGCCTGTGGCAATCAGATTGGACAGTTAAAAGTTTTCAAATGCACTATGGGAAAACAAATTGACTTTTGCGAACTATACTCCTGCATGCCTCACCGAAGTGCTATCACGTCAATAGCGATTCTTGATGATGAGTCTGTATTGACAGGCGGGTTGGATCGACGGATCGTACGTACGATGTTGCGGTCGAATCTGCCAGAAACATCACAAGTTTTTCAATCACAATTGCAGTGCGAAGGGATGAAGGTAACGGGATTGCATGGAATTCGGGAGAAAAATATTTTGCTCGGCCTCGGTGCAGTGGAACCGTAGAACGACTGATCGACTAGATGACGTAGACTATTTTGCGCACAGATGTCAAATGACATGAAGTGTTACGAGGTTGGATGACACGAACTGTTACGAGTTGAGGGGAGACGGTAGACTCCCGCGCGGAGGGGCAGAGGGTGTTTCTTTCGAAGCCAAAATCGAAATGCCGCCAATTATTAGTGGCCGACCGCAAATTCGTGGGGAGAAAATTGATGCTCCCGTTTTCAGGTATGCATTTGATGCATTTTCAACGCATCTTTACAGGGAATTTCAGGCCCGGAAAAGCGCAAATCTCGCGAAATGGCACACTTCGACCCATTTTCAGCATAAATATTCGCGAGCGCCACCGCCAAAAAATGTAGACACACCATGGCTTTCAGGCTGAAAGTTCTCACTAGGAGACACCTCTCCGATGGTGTTAACCAAGAGACTGGCGAAAATCTCAATGGCCGTAGCCTCTTGGACCCCAGGTGGGATCGGCAGAAACCCGTTAGCACAAAAAGATTGAAAAATTTTGGGGCCAATTTGGCCCGAATTTCCAGGCTCTAAAAACAGAGACTGAAGGAATTGTTGCCTACCAACGGTTTCCGCCAGCCTTTGTGTTAACCACAGGGTTGAGGCGTGTCGTTTGGTGGGGTTGACCCAAGCCTGTTTACTAGTCTCTAAAAGTCTCGAGAGACTGAGAGAAAAAGCTTGGATTTGGGGAAATTTAAGCAAAAATCTGCCTTTGGCGGTGGACTGACCACAGCCTCGAGACGGATGGTTTTGGGGCGGTTTGTTGTCGCGGCTGACGTTCTGAAAGTGTTGGCTACCAGCGGTTTTCGGCCGGTTCTTCCTCGCGAGGAACGCGGCTTTTTGCCCCTAAAATGGAGAGGGCCCCGACTCTCTCAAGCCAGGGCCCTCGTGGCTCCCCAAGTGGGGCCGGTTTCGGGGCGTCTCTGTTTTTGGGGAAGGCTGAAGCGCTTGGTAGACAACAGTTATAGCAATCCCTCTCTGATGTTATTTGTTTGAATCTTGTTTGGCTTGCTTAATGGTGGCCTGGAGCTCGCCAATCATGGACTCATCCACGGGATTCAACCTCCCCGCTTCTTTTAGAGATACAAGTATACCCAGTGCCTGCTCTAATAACTCCGTGGACTCAGGCAGTTGGAAAAGCCCAAGGCGCCAGAGTGGTATGACCAATTCTCGCAAATAATCCGCGCGCGCTGGTTCTTTTTGGGCAACACTTACGCGGATATTATAAGCTTTCACGAATTCGCCGTGCGCTTTCTGATACTCTTTTTCGGCTAGAAATACGTCACCCATACGTTCATAACTGGCAGCTAGGTCGCGCTGGTAGTCGGCTCGGTCGGGCTCACTGGCCGCCAGTCGTTCGAAGATCTCCAGGCTCTTGAGGAAGGCTTGGCGCGCTTTCTCTCCCTCTCCCAGAGCGGAGTAGAGGTCGCCCATCTTGTTGTATGTAATGGAAAGAGTCCGTTGATGGTTCGCATTCTCAGGGTCAGTCTCGACCAACTTTTCATGTATTTCCAAAAGCTTTTCATAACGGCGAAACGCGTATTGGGTTTGCCCCAGGGCCAAGAAGGCTTGGGCTTCCTGGTCGGAGATACTCGCAAAACTAGCATGATCCTCTGGCAAGACCGCCAACACCTCTGCGGCAAGAGACGCCACGGATAGGATTTGTTGAAACCGGATCATTGCCGCGATACATCCTTCGGCAACTTCCACTGCCTCGTCAAATGCTTTACCCTCCAGGAAGTTACGTGTTGCTTCCATACCATCGGCAAGGCCCTTTGTTTCGTGCTCGACCCGCCACATCCTGTAACGGCCTGCGGCGATGCAACGCTTTAAATGGTGCTCCGGGTTCACTTCTTTGAGGCCTTCTGCCGTCCAGCGGTGGACGTGGGCGTCACCTTCCTCGTCTCGGAACAACAAGCCCAGACTTTCAAAGCGCGACAACGCTGCTTCTGAGGTGATTGCATCCACTTGGTCACTTGGATCCTTGGCCAACATCCGGGCCAACCCATCTACGGAAACTGGAAGGTTTGAAACGGCTACCTGCAACAAGAATTCTCCAAGGCCCTCCTTTTGAACCAATTCGAACAATTCCTCTAGAAGGATATCCCGCATCCCCAGGGTCAACAATAGTTGGAGGTTTTCAGGAAGTCCCTCCAGAAAGGTTCCTGGCTTCAAACCACGCTTCTCAAACAGCGCATCGAGTTTTTTCTTCACATGGTCAAATCGAGCTTCACCTGCTTGGAGCAGCGCATCCAGAAGTTCCAGCATGCGGGGATGGCCACCCAATAGTTTTTGAACACGTTGGCGTTCCGAATGGTCGAACTGCTGGAAGGAAGGGAGCCGAAAGGCAAGTTTTCGACTTGCCGCATCACTAAGTGGAGGCACCTTGAGTGCTTGGACATCGGATACCGGCCCCGGGATCGGGTACCGGCAGGTGAAAAGCAGTTTCCCTTTCCGGGCGACCGCCACTAGCCGTTGAATCACCTTCGCTACTTCCGGATCCTTGAACTGATCCTCACCTAGAATCAGATTTTCTTCGAAGTCATCCAAGACCAAGAGGATGGGCTGCTCCTGCAGCAGTCGGCAGATCAGACCTAATCGCAACTTCTCATCCAAATCCTTTTGCACCAATTGGTTGGCCAACTCAGAAAACGCTTTTGGTTTCTCGGCAAACAAGGACTCACTTATTGCCTGTGCAATTCCCATTAAATCGAATTTCCCCTGGTAGGCGGCCACGATCCAGCCCTCTTCCTTCAACAACCGCATGATCCGCCCAGCCAGGGCGCTTTTTCCGATCCCACCCATTCCCGTGAGCGCCAAACTGCTGGCTTGGCCCGCTTTTCCGAAAAGAATCTTCTTGGCCTCGCGTAATTCCTTACGGCGCCCGATCAGGTCGCCAAACTCCAATTGGGGAACGGGACCAGCCACTTCATAGACAGGTGGTTTCCTTAAAGGCTCCTTGTTCAGTCCAAAATCCGCGAGTTGGGGCTCGCTCTTGGCGATATAGAGCGTTGCGGTCGCAAATTCCGGCTGGTGTTCTCGTGACACTCCCCCGGCTTTTACAGCTTTGAGGCGCTCTTTTTCTAATCCCCGTCGGGCTTCCGCCAAAGCGTGACTTGGAAGAAGATTCTCCCGAACTGCCAATTGCGCGTAGAAACCTTGGGCCAGTCGTGTGGCGTACCTGTCGCTCACCGAGGTCTGCATGGCCAATACTGCAGGTACGCCGAGTTTCAGCAAGGATTCAGCGAAACTGGCCGTTTCCTTGGCGTGAACCCCACCGTGACAGGAGTTCAAAAACACCAAGGGCAAGGGGCGTTTGGTTTCCAACAAAGGTTCGATCAATTCGGAGGCCGATGTCTCTACCTCTTCTCCAAGCTCATTGGAAAGCATCAGCACTCCCGGTCCACCGTGACAGGATAGGTGCAAGACATGGTAGGCATCCGCCTTTAGGGCCTTGGCGATCAAGCTCGGCTGGGCCACCTCCAAAATGCGGACGGCGGCGTTTTCCAACATCCTCAAGGGCTCCACCGCATCCAGGATATTTTGGGTTTCCAGTTCAAAATCCAGAACGGGGTTCTTGGTCTGGTCCTCATCAGGTGCCCCAATCGCCACCAAAACCTTGAGGGGACCGGCCATAGGCGTATAAGGGGGTGTTTCCATTCCAGCAGGCCGTCGCATGGTGACGACTTGGGGTTCCAATGCCAACAATCGATCATCCGGCAGGCGCATCGCTTCGAACGGCAGGCCCAAAACCTCTGAGTGATCTGCCGTAATGATCCATTCCAGGGTTTGCCCCATTTTTCTCGTAGCCTTCACGAGATCGACCAATGCCTCCAGTCCCTCCTCGGGCAGGAGGAAACTTGTGAGCTCTCGTCCGAGAGCGGTCAGATTCTCGGAGTAGTTCTTAACATCCCAGCGGGTCACGTCGCGTCGGGCGCCGGCAGGTACCCCTCGCATAAACCCATTCAGGCCATCGACCAAGGTGCGCGTCAATCGGCCACGGGTCTCACTTGCATAAGCATCTCCGTTGATTTTTAACTCGGCAGAAATACCCTGTTCAAAACCTCCCTTCAGGTCCAATTCAACGCGATGGATGCGTCCCCATTCCGGTGGTAGTTTGGGAGGAGGACCAGCGGATCGGTTCTTTAAGGCGTCAACAATCGCATCAATCTCGGAAATATTGCGCCACGCCAGCGGTCGGATGAGCGGCGGGACAAATGCTTCATCCTCCACCATCACTGGGATCAACACCTTACTTTCTTTTATCTTGGCATAGATCAGGTAATTGACTTCAGCCTCCACCCATTTGCTGGCCATGGTGTTTTGCGAAAAGACAATAATGCCGGCTTGGCATTCCTCCAGACCGTCATTGATGCTTTTGACGATATCGTCACCGGGTCCGATCTCCATCTGATCCAGCCAGGGATGAATCCCGCGTTCCTTTAGGGCTTCGACAAATGGTTTCACTGTAGGTTTGTCGGAGGAGTGATGGCTGATAAAAACACGCATTGGGTGAACGCCTTGTGGAAAGAGAATCGAAGCCGAACGGTTGGCGATGAATTCTGAGATTTTCTACTTTTACCCGTGAAGAGTCAATTTCTACATGGCTCCAATTGTTCAGAAAGGAATACAGCTACAAGGCCTCAGCACTCCTGCCCCCGAAGGGTTTTCATTCCAACCCGCTGGTAAGTAATCACTTGCTTTCTTCCCCCCGCGCAAGCTTAAGTGTTCATCGTCCCGACGAAGCCAGGCCTGGCACCACAACACAACGAGAGGTGACATATGGCAAACCCGATAGGGCGGCCGATGAAGTATCGGCGGTTTATCACGATGCTGGAAGACGAGAAGATCTACTGTCCGGCGACGATAGTTCGGCTGGGCGAGGAGAAGGGCCTATTCAACCCCGACCTCGATAAGGAAAGACTCAAGAAAGTGAAGATGAAGGTCCGGCACTCACTGGCTCGGTTCAGTTCGAACCACATGTTCCCCCGGGATGGGGACGGCCACGTGGAGCGAATTCATGGGCAACCCCCACTTCGGGGGTGGACAGGCAAGCGCTGGAAGGAGCATTTGCCTCCGGCGCAGTGATACGGACAGATAGACGAAGCCAACTTCAACCGGCCAGTGCTCGCGAGGGCGCTGGCCTTTTTCAATCTTGGAAGGTAGCGCATTCTTCTTGAGGGAATTTGACATGACCCACTTAAGTACTTCGCTAAGCACGCTTTATTCTTTTCCTAAAATCAATAATTAAAAAATAAACATAAACAGCTACTGGGAATATTAAGATAGTAGTTAGAAAAACCCAAAATATTATAATCTGATAATTAGTCAGCGATTCCATCCCACTATTCAAAAATGTTGAAATTATATTAATCAACAAGCCAAATAAAATTCCGTATATAAAACTGATACCAGGGTTAGCCACAGAAACTTTTAGGGCTTTGATTAGCTTAGGCCTTCGGATATTTCTTAAAACTTTCTTCAGAAAAGTAAGGATATTTTCATCAATGTTATAATTTTCAAATAATTTTTTACAATTTTTACATATTCCACACGATGCAAGTTTGTTTGCCGCTATATCGCTTTTTACGGTAGTAAAATCGAACAAGCACCCAACTGTTTCTGTATGGAAAAGGTCATCCATAGGTTTATTTGATGCCTTATTGAATTCAATAAAACCAAGCTCTTCACAAATAGCTATTGCAATATACTCTTCTAATGATCTCTTTGATTTTGAACGTGCTGTGTCTGTTTGATAAGAAGTGATTGCAATTATATTCCTGTCAATGGTTCTAGTAAGATGGCTTTTTTCTATTGGAGAGCTTGTGATAATCACAACGATATCATATTTATCAAGCCTCTGATTTGAGGAGAGAGAGCTTTGAATCGCTTCATCACTGTATCCAATTTCACCTAAATCTGGAGGGCCTAATCTATATTTCAAAGAATCAAGAGAAAACGAATATGGTGATTTTTTTTGTTTTATAAGTTTGCTGACTTTTCCAAAATCTAAAGGAAGATAACCTGACCCAATAATGCCAATAGAAAGGGGCTTCTTCATATTAACCCTCTTTGATTTTTTAAAAATATTTTTACAATTAAATTATAATGCCATATTTGAAGTCAAAATTCAAATGATTTTTCCATAAATTTAAAATTACGTATCTGCTTGTGTATATTAGATTTAAAAATATTAGCTCTTGCAGAGAAATTTTCGTGGTGAAGTCAAAGATGAGTCTCTGGATCCATACAACCCATGATTCTTTCTAAATTTGGGTGATAGCATGGTGAACCCGTCTTGTTGCGAAACTATCATGGTATACCTCCCCTCAGCTCAAGGTCGCGCCCAGTGCGTGGATACGCGGGAATGCCAACGCGGTACCGGTCATCTCCGCCTTAAACCGGGTCCGGGCTCCCGCAGGGTCCGTAAACACCAAGCCATAGGTGTATTCAGCCCACGTCTGATCGATCGGCCGAGTCTCCTCCAGCACAACAGGCTCCCAGGTGACGCCGCCATCGTTTGACGCCAGCCAGGCCACTGTCGTCCCGCTTGGGACTGCCATCTGCGTGTAGATCTTGGTGCTGGCCACGCCCTGGGTGAGCGCCATCTCGCGCGAGAGGTAGACACCCGCCTCGCGGTTGAGGTATCCGATGAGCTGCACATCCCGGTAATTCAGCACCGGCGTGCTCTCCAGCAGGTTGCTCGTCATCTTCACCCGCACGAGGACTTCATCCGCCAAGTTCGGGAGCCGCTCTTCCTCGGCCGGCACGATTGCATCCCAACTGGCACCGTCATCTGTGGAGTATTCCCATACCAGGCAACAGCCCTCCGGGATGGCGGAGTACTCATC
>JBGTRP010000053.1:0-16164 GCA_041940685.1 Acanthopleuribacteraceae bacterium | reverse complement strand
GGCGATCCAGATAATCCCGCGCCTTTTCATCGATTTCCGGTGGGTCCAGTCCCAGAAAGCGGTCGAAGAGGTAGAAATCGGAGAACACCGCGGTAAAGTATTGGCGGAATTTATCTCGGTTTTCATCCGTGATGAGGACGCCATCCATATAGATTTCACCCGATTCGGGGATGTAGAGACCGAGCAGCAACTTGGCGAGCGTGGTTTTCCCACTGCCGTTCCCGCCCACCAGAAAAACCAGCTCACCCGCCTCGAAACGCAGCTTGATGGGCCCCAGCTTAAAGGCCATATCCTCTTTTTCGCGGTGAAAGCTGTGAGTAATGCCATCGTACTCGATCGAGCTCCAATCGGGTCGAGGATCCTCGCCCGCCTCGTTTTCCTGGTTGAAATCCTTCAGCGATACCCCCAAGGCCTCGACCTTGTCGAGCGCGATCGCCGCGTTGCCCATGACCGTACCCATGTTCATCAAACCCTCCAGGGGGAGGATCAGGTACAGCAACACCAGGGTGTAGCCGGTGATGATTTCCCTGGTAATAGAGGGCGCCACCGTGGGCAGAAAAAAGACACAAAGGCCGATCGCCACAAAAAACAACAGGTGGCCAATGCTGCCGGCCGCGGCAAAGTGGGCGCTGGCCATGACATTGTTGCGCCGGAACGAGGCCGCGGTGAATTGGAGCAAATCGTTCAGGAAGGATTTCCTGCGTTTGTGGTGGAGCTTGAGCTCCTTGGTGCCGTCGGTCAGGGTGCGCAGGTGGGTGAAGAGGGTGTCTTGTTCCTCTCGGGAGGCGCGGAAATGGCGTTGCGCGCGTTGGGCGAACAGGGTGAAGATGGCGATGCCTATCAAAATCGCGCCAATCACACTCAGGCCCGCGGCCCAATACAGCCACAACAGATAGGCGATGCCGCTGACGAGAATGGTCAGGTGCATGCAGAGAATAGGCATCATCGTCAGCGCGTTGCTGAGGTTCATGATGTCCTGAGTGATGGAGGCCAAAATTTTGTTAGGTCCCTTTTTTTCAATTTCGCGCAGGGGCGCGGCCAGGATCTGGCGGCTGAGATGCATGCGCATATCGAAAATCACCTTTTGCGAAAGCACGGAAAGGATGATCTGGGCGATAATCCGAGTGACCGGCAACAGGACGCAAAGGGCGATAAAGGCCCAAACCAATGGCTTGGAATTTTCAGGAGCCACGGCGATCGCACGGTTGATGACCGCCAAGAGACCCGTATTACAGGCGCCCGTAACCACGCCGGCGATCATGGCGAGAAAAACCCTGAAGGGCGAGAACCGGAAAAGGAAAGAAAGAAGCTTCTTCATCGAGCGAACCTCCGGACCTTCCGCTCGGGATGGTCTGAAACAAGCAATTTAAGGACGCGACAACACAACCCCGGCCAAGAGGAGCGGGCGAGGTGGAAGAAGGCGTCGTGCCATGATCGGCCTAGGGCTTTCCATCATACCCCAGTTCTCTCTGGCCGAACGAACCGGACCGGGGTCAAGAGGATCGGGCATCGCCGGACGCATCCTTGGCATCGCCTCGGTCCCGGTAATCTTGGATGACCTCCAACATGCGCGCGCCGAACTTCTCCAATTTGTGAGCGCCCACCCCGAATACCTCCAAAAATTGGGCGTGGTCGGTTGGTTTCTTGCGCGCCATATCCTGCAGGCTCTTGTCCCCGAATACCATGAAGGCCGGCACCCCCAGTTGCGCGGCGATTTCCATCCTTTCTTGGCGCAGGCTCTCGAAGAGGACATGATCGTAGGGCGCCACATCCTCGTCCGCCTTGCGGGCCCCGGCCGCCTTTTTTCGCGTTTCCACCAGAAACACGGGCACCTCGTGCTCTTGTTTGTCGAATTTATCGGGGCGCAACAGCCAGTAACCCGATTGAGTTAGGGATAGCGTGGGGTACTCCGAACCCGAACGCCGCAAATACTTCTGATCCTCCAACTGGTCGATCCAGTCGTGGACCTGAGCCTTGCCGTGCTTCCCCAAAATTCCGTGTACCGACAGCCGGTCATGCCCGTTCATCAGGACTTTCTTATCGCTGGAACCGGTCAGCACCTGCGCCACATAGGCGCCGCCGAACCTTTGGCGCACCTTCAGTACGCCCGAGAGGATCTTGCGGCTGATTTCGCGAGCGCCTTCTCAGGTTTCGATTTCTCCCAGGCAAACATCGCAATTGCAGCAGTTTTCCGTTTCAAACTCCTGACCGAAGTACTCGACCAATGTCTTGTGACGGCATCTGACCTGGGAGGCGTAGCGGATCATTTCGCGCAGGAGCGCCAGCCGGTTTTCCGTCAGCACCCCTTCTTCCTCAATGATCCGTTTCCAGAAAAGAATGTCCTTGGCGGCGTAGATCAAGGTGCAATCCGCGGGTAGGCCGTCCCGGCCCGCGCGGCCCGCCTCCTGTTGGTAATGGGACAGGGTGCGCGGCATTCCCGCGTGAATGACGAAACGCACGTTGGATTGGTCAATTCCCATGCCGAAAGCCACGGTGGCCACGATGATCGGAATCTTCTCCTGGGAGAAGAGGGTCTGGTGGCGTTTGCGCGTTTCCGCGTCCAGTCCCGCGTGATAGGGAAGCGCCTTAAAGCCCTGATCGCTTAACATCCCCGCGGTGCGTTCGGTTTCCTTGCGGGTCAAACAGTAAATGATGCCGTTATCGCCGGGAGCGTGGGCGTTCACCAAATCGACCAATTGCCGGTTGAGCTTTTGCCTGCGCAGCACGCGGTATTTCAGGTTGGCGCGGTGGTAACTGCCCACCAATAACAACGGGTCCCTCAGGCTCAACTGATCCCGCATCTCTTTTTGCACCACGGGCGGCGCCGTGGCGGTAAAGGCATGCACGCCGGTGTTGGGGAAAAGCGTTTTCAACTGCCCCAGTTGCGTGTACTCGGGCCGGAAATCATGCCCCCACTGGCTGATGCAATGGGCCTCGTCGATGGCGAAGAAGGAGACGCCCACCTGCCGGAGCTCTTCCTTGAAATGGTCCAGCAGCAGCCTTTCCGGGGAAATGTAAAGCAACTTGAGCCGACCCTGAAAGAGCCGCGCCTTGGTTTGGCGAATTTCAGCCCCGCCTTGGGAGCTGTTGATAAAGGCGCAGGGTACGCCCAGCAGATGAAGCGCCTGGACCTGGTCGGCCATGAGCGAGATCAGGGGGGACACCACCACCGCGGTGCCGGGCATCAGGCTGGCGGGCAATTGATAGCAAAGCGATTTGCCGCCGCCCGTGGGCAGCACGGTCAGGCTGTCCCGGCCCGACATGATCGCCTCGATTGTCGCTCGCTGATGGGGCCGAAAGTCTGGAAAACCCCAAACCTCCTTGAGCGCCTCCTGGATCAATTGTTCCCGTGTCGCGTTGAGAGCCATGCTTTCCCGTGATAGCCTTATTCTGCCTGACGGCCGAGAATAGTCTATTGTACCAGCTCTTGACAGGGGAACGGGCGGCACAACGGGTCAGCGGTTCTTTTTGGCCTCCTGCACGAATTCGAGAACATAGCGCGGGTAGAGATTGGGGTCGGGTTCAAAGTCGGGCAACAACTCCAGCGTGATCCCCAACTCCTGCCGGGCCCGATCCTTCAGGCCGGGGTCCGGTTCGAGCGCATGATGGTAGGAGCCAAGCAAATACAGGCTTTTGAGCCAATGATAGCTGCTCGACCCATCAGCGACCTCGGGCTCGATTTCCTCCAACTTGGCCAGGGCGGCCGCGGGGTCGCCCCGGCGATAGGGCTTCAGGGTTCCCAGGAGGGCGGTGCGCAATGCCGCTTTGCGCAATTGTTCCTTGCGCTCATTGCGATTCTCGCGGATATTCTTGGCGGCCTCGATAATGGGCCGCTTGGGTTCCGGCCTCGTCGCGGGTGGGTCGTCCTTTCGGGTATTCACGGCGGTATCCGCGACCGTGGTTTCCTTGGTCTCGGGCGGTGGGCGCGTGGCCTTTTCCGCGAGCGCCTGCCGCGCCGATCGAATCTGTCCCCGCAGCAGGGGTATCTCGGAATTGCGCTTATCCAACACCGCGATCTGATCGACGAGCGCCGATGCGCCATCGAGGTTGCCGTTGATCAGGGCGGTCTTGGCATCGAGAATTTTGCTCTTGATAAAGTTCTCGCGGGCCGGCGCTATCTTTTGCAAACCCACCGCGGATTCCGGCCTGCCCGCATCGATTTTACTCAATTCCTCGTAGGCGGCGCGGGCTTCCTCGAACCGGTTGGCGGCCAAGAGGCGTTCGGCATCCAACAGCCGAGCGTCGTAGCGCGCCTTCAATTCCTGGCGGTGGCTCGAGGCGGACCGCGCGATGCGGTCCAGATCGCGATGGTAGTCCGCGGCTACCTTCTTTTGCCTGCGGATGACATCTTCTTCCAATGCCTCACGCGACTTATCGGCCCATTCCTCGGCCGTGAGGATATCCAACTTCTCGTAGCACAGGGCAATTTTGTAGCGCGGTAAGTAATCGCGAAAAAAGGCGCCCTCTTCCTTGTAGCGCTGCGCCTTTTGTTCCAGCCGGTAGGCTTCCTGGTACTTTTCCAGGGCCCCCTGGTAATTCTGGCTCTCCAGAAGCGCATCCCCTTCCTCGTAAAAAGATTTGAACGCGTACTTCGACTGAAGGCCCAGGGCATCCAGCGCGCAAAAGCACAAGGCCAGCCATAGAAAGGAACCGGTTACACGGGGATTCAACGTATATCCTCCAGGAGGAATTGGTCCTCCTCCAACTCGAATTCAGCGTTGATCTTGGAAAGGGGCAGGGTACTGGAGACGTAAGCCGAGCGTTCGAGGGTGCGTCCCTGATAGCTGATCACCAGGTCGTAGCCGCCCTCCGGAAGGGTCAGAATGCGGGGCAGATCCGCATCTCCGAAGGCCACCGGCTTACCGGATTCATCGGTAATTTTGATCAGCCGGCCGCGCGGGAAGGCGGAAATCAACAAATTTCCCTGGAGGCCGGGAAAGGGATTGGTTTGCTGATCGGGGTCCGGCGACGAGGGCGTCTTGGGCAGTAGAAGGAAAACCGCGACGGCCAGGCCGGCCAAAACCGCGGCCACCGCCAGCAGACGAGGCCATTTCTTGGGCTGGGGAGCGGGCTCGGTCCGACGCGGTTCGCGCACCTGGGTGCGTACCGGAGGACTGGTGGTGGGCGCCTTGGGGGCCACCAACTCGGTGGCCCGCGTGGCGGGTTCTCCTACCAAATTGCGCCGGGTTTGGATGTTGTCGAGCGCCTCGGTGCCGCGATCCTTACCGCCCAGCTTTCGGTAAACGGTTCCCAGCGCATGGTGCAACTCGCCGGCCGTTTGAAAACGATCGCCCTTGTCCTTGGACAACATCTTGAGGATAATCGCGCGCAAATCGCGGTCAATCTCCTTGCAGAACTGCTCCGGCGCCGGCGGCGGCTCGTTGAGGTGTTGGTACAGCACGGTCATCCACTGGTCGGAATCGAAGGGGACCCGACCGGTAACCAACTCATAGAGCGCGATTCCCAGTGAATAGATGTCGGAACGGCCGTCGATCTCATCGCCGCGCGCCTGCTCGGGCGAAACATAACGGGCCGTACCCATGAAGGTGCCCGCGGCGGTTTGCCGCGTTTGATCCGCGACCTTGGCGATGCCGAAATCCATGACGATCCCGTTGCCCTTGCGGTCCACGAGAATATTATCGGGTTTGATATCGCGGTGAACCACGCCCCGGCCATGGGCGTAATCCAGCGCCGCTCCGGCGTCCATGGCAATTGAAATTGCCTGATTTTGAGGAAGCCTACCGGTTTTTTTGATGAGGTTGGTAGCGGTTTCACCCTCGATGAACGACATGGTGAAGTACACGAAAGGTTCCGCGTGGCGTTTGCGAATCTTTTGCGGCACCTCGAAAGAGGACCAACGCCCCCGTTGCTGAACCTCGAAAATAGTCACGATATTCTGGTGGTTGAAGTTGGCGGAGATCCGCGCTTCTTTCACAAACCTACTGACCACATCCGGATCTTCACCCAATTCTGAATTCAGTATTTTCATGGCCTCCAGGCGGTCCAAATCCAGGTTCCGCACCAGGTAAACCCAGGCAAAACCGCCCTTGCCGAGACTTTTGATCACTTTGTACTTTGGTTCGCCCTCCGCGGCCTCGGGCGCCGGTTCGTTCGGCAACTCCTGGGCCGGCACCAAGGTGGTTACATCCGTTTGGCGGAGATCCGTGACGACAACGGTCTCACTCGTCTGGTGGTCATCGGCATTATCTTTTGGCTCTTGGTCCTTCCGCTCAACCACGATTGCCCCCGTGGAAAAAATCCTGCATGGTTTCACCCTATTCTTTACTTAAATACGAAATTCTGACAAGGGTCAACCATGCACGAATGGAAAAATAGCCCAATTCTCAAGTGACAATGGCGATGGGCAGCCGACAATCGGTCCCTCGCTTTGTCCAGCGGGTCCATGATCCGGCCGGTGCGCAACATTGCCTTGAGATGGGAGCCGGTGTTGCGAAAATTCCCTATCCGGTTGCGCGAAGCGCCGCTTTAGGCAACAATCAGGATCGAGAATCAGGGGACCAGTCTCCTGCATGGACCGATCAGCCAAACCGCTCCCCCCGCCTTCCCACCGGCGTGGGAGATGGATAGACTTTCCAGAAGAATTAAGAAGGGTTGCTCATGCTGCGAATTCGAGACAGCGTACGGGTGCCGGGAAAGGTCCAAGTCACCTATGTTCTGCTTTTGCTCAATCTGCTGAGCTTCCTGGCCGTGGGCGCCATGAACACGGCGGCGGTCCTGCACGTGGGCGGCGTCATACCAGCCGTTTTTTTCGACCCCAGCGTGCTGGAGCCCGACCTACTGGAAGCGCGCCCCCACGGGCTGGTGACCGTCATTTGGAGCCAGTTCCTGCACAAGGGATGGCTCCACTTGCTTTCCAATGGGATCAGCCTCTTCATATTCGGCCCCAATGTCGAGGCGCGCATGGGCCGCGCGCGCTTTCTTTTCTTTTACCTCAGTTGCGGCGCTTTCGGCATGCTATGCCAGGTGATTTACAGCCCCGCTTCCACGGTGCCCATTATTGGCGCCAGCGGCGCGATCAGCGGCCTGTTCGGCGCCTATTTCGCGCTTTTCCCCGATCACTTCATCCGCATCACCGTGGGAAATATGCGGCGCGATTACCGCGATTTTGTCATTCCGGTCAAGGTCGTGTTGCTTGTCTGGCTGATCTCCGAGATCTTCAATAGCCTGATGCCCTATCCCGAGGAGGTCCAAGGCGTGGCCTATTTCACCCATTTGGGAGGGTTTTTCTGCGGTTGGCTGATCGCGCGCGGCCGCGGCAACCTCGGTTCCTCATCGCGAAATTTCAAAATATTCACCGGCGGCCGGTCCGACTGGCCGCCGCCTGGAGGTAGAAATGATTAACCTGGCCATGGTTCTGCTGGCGACATTCGCCGGCAATGCACCCAAAAAACCCTTGCAAACCGGGTTTCTGGTCATCGACGGCGTCTACAACAGCGAACTGATGGCGCCGTTCGACATTCTGCAGCATTCTACTTACAGGGATCGGGACACCTATTTTCGCTGCTTCCTGGTATCGCCAGAGGGCAAACCCATCAAAACCGCGGAAGGCCTGACCATCCACTCGGATTACGATTTTGCCGGTTGCCCCAAGCTGGATGTGCTGGTCATTCCCAGCACCGTGACCAGCATGAAGGAAGACCTGCAAGACGGACCCTACATGGACTGGGTGCGCCAGAGAGTGGCGGAGGCTCGCGTGGTGATCACCCTCTGCGACGGCGCCTTTCCCCTCGCCAACACGGGAAAGTTGAAGGGCCTCAACGCCACTACCTTTCCCGGCGATCAAGATCGTTTCGCGGAAATGTTCCCCGAAATCAAGGTGCATCGCGATGTGTGGTTCGTCCAGGACGGCAAATTCATAACCTCGGTCGGCGGCGCCCGCTCTTACGAGCCGGCGCTATTCCTGGCCCAAGAATGGTTCGATCTTGCTTATGCGCAACGCCTGGCCCGGGGCCTGGTCATCGATTGGATTCCCGCCAAAATTCCCCACAAAACGTTCTCACCCTTGCCCGGACGGCCCTGAGCGCGAGAATCGCTGCCCTCTTCAGGAACGCCGATTCTTCATTTCGGCCGGAACGGGCGCATTGCACCCAAGACAAGGACGGCCACCTAAAAAAACTTGCCTTTCTGGCAAAACGTGCCCGGCATCGCGGATTCTTCGCTTCATCCAAATGCTAGAATACTCCGACACGGAACGCATTGGAACGTCAGCGGACCCAGAGGAGTTCCGCTGGGAAAACGAATATCATGATGAGCCGGGCAAGTGAAGTGAAGATACCGATTACAAACCTGCTCCAACGGTGGCGGCAGGGAGACGATGGCGCCATGGACCAACTCGCGCCCATGGTCTATCGGGAACTGCAGAAAAGAGCCGGCGTCTACCTGAAAAAGGAAAGGCGCAATCATACCCTGAGCGCAACCGATCTGGTCCATGAGGTCTATTTGCGCATGGTCAATGAGCGGGATCGGCACTTCAATAACCGGCTCCACTTTTTCGCGCTCGCATCCAAGGTCATGCGGGACATCTTGATCCAGTACTCGCGCGCCTCCAATACGGAAAAGCGCGGCGGCAACTATCTCTTTATCGCGCCCGAGAACCTTGATCAACTGGGCGATCCCAAGGTGGTTGATCTGGTTCCCCATCTGGCGGAAGCGGTAGATGCGCTGGCCCAAAAAGACGCGCGCAAGGCGTGGATCGTGGAAATGCATTATTTCGCGGGGCTCAAGGTGGATGAAATCGCCGAGGTTCTCGAACTGAGCAATGCCACGGTTCACAGGGATCTTCAGTTCTCCCGCGCATGGTTGCGCAAGCTCTTGGAGGAGAACAGAGCTTGACCGAACCCGGGGATTGGGAAGTCATTCAAGACCTCTACGCCGAGGGCCTGGCGCTGGACCGGCGCGGACGCCTGGAGTTATTGAAGCGGCGCTGTCCCGAGCGGCCCGATCTACACGCTGAGGTGAACCTCTTGTGGGAGCACGGAGAGGCGGAGGACTCGGCAGTTGATTTCGACGGCATTCGCGATTTGTCCCTGCATTTGATGAGCACGCCTCAAAGCGAGGTGGAAAAACCGCCCAATGGCCTGGACCGCTATCAAATCCTGGAGCCCCTCGGAAGGGGCGGCATGGGAGTGGTTTACAAGGCGGAACAGTGTTTTCCCATCCAGCGGCCCGTGGCACTCAAGGTTTTGCCCTTGGGTTCCTGCTCCAATGAACGTTTGCAGCGTTTCCAAGCCGAGCAGCGGGCGCTCAGCTTAATCCAACATCCCAATGTCGCGGCGGTCTACGATCATGGCAAAACTCCTGAGGGCCAGCCTTTTTACACCATGGAGCTGCTGGAGTCCCAACCGATTACGGAATATTGCGACGGCCACCGTTTGACCATCGAAGCCCGCCTCCGTCTTTTTATTCAAGTGTGCGAGGGTCTTGCGCAAGCGCATCGCAAGGGGATCATCCACCGCGATATCAATCCGGCCAATGTCCTGGTGACCGAAACGGAAAAGGGACCCATCCCCAAAATCATCGATTTCGGCATCGCGAAATTCAAGGATCCCGCGGATCTTCAGCAACCGATCCAGACGGTGCGGGGCTTGATCATGGGCACCCCGGGGTATATGAGCCCGGAACAAGCCGCGGGCGCCGGCGAAGAATCCATCGACACCCTTTGTGACATCTACGCTTTAGGCGCGCTGCTTTACGAATTGGTCGCCGGCATTACGCCCCTGGGCGACGCCACCCATAGCGCCGGTTCATTGCATGAGCTCTATCAGGTTACGCGAACCCACATTCCCTCCCGACCCAGCGCGCATCTCACCACGGACAACGATGCCTGCCGGAAAACCGCGGAGGCGCGCGGCACCACGCCGCTGCAATTAAAGAAGAAGGTGCGCGGCGAATTGGAATGGATCATCATGAAGGCCATCGCCTTCGAACCCACCGCGCGTTATCCCAACTGCGAGGACCTGGCCCGAGACATCGGCCGCTACCTGGAAGGCCTCCCGCTGGAGGCCGGGCCGATCAGCCGTTTCTACCGTTTGCGCAAGCTGGTTTCCTATCATCGCAAGGCGGTTTTGCTGTCGGCCGCCTTTCTAACCATGCTCCTGGCGGGAACCGTAATAATTTCCGCGGCATTGGTGCGCGCCCTGCGCGCGGAGGCCGCGACCCAAACCGCGCTCGACCGCCTGAGCGCGGTCAACGATTTTACTCTTGGCATCTTCGGCGGCGTGCATCCATCGGGGTCGGGAAGAGAGGTAACCGGCTACGAGCTATTGGAGTTAGCCGACCAGAAGCTTAGCTCGCAACAGACGGAGCGGCCGGAGCTAGAGGCTTGGATGCGCAATGTTTTGGGATTTTCCTACTCCGGTCTGGGGTTGTTGGAGGAATCGCGCCGCCAATACCAAAGGTCCTTGGAGCTCCACCAATCCCAATACGGAGCCGAGGCGCCGGAAACACTGGAAGCCAAGATAAGACTCGCGTATGTGGAAACTTCGCTGGGCCATCTTCATCAGGCTCGCGGGCTCTACCAAGCTTGTCTGGAAGGATTCGGAAGGCAATATGGCGCCGAGGATGCGCTGACCCTGACCGCTGCCAGCGGGTTGGCGCTCGTGCTCGCTGGTTTGGGAGAAAACCAAGAGGCGCTCTCGCTTTTCCGCCAAACCCTGGAACGTCAGGAACGGCTGCTCGGCCCACATGACGAACGCACCGCCTCCACGCGCCACAATTTAATCAATCTGCTGTTGAATATGAGAAATGGACCGGAGGCGGAAAGGCTGCTGCAACAAAGCCTACCCTGGATCCACGCCTTGGAGAATCCCGATCACCCCCTTGCGATTCGCACGCTGCGCAACCAGGCCAAATTGCTGGAAGTGAAAGGCCTCTTGCCGGATGCCGAATTGATCTACCGCGATGTGCTGAAGCGCTGCCGGCGCGTTTTGGGTGAGCGCCACCCGGATACCCTGAACACGCTCAACAGCCTAGCCATTGTCATGGGTGAGCAGGGCGAACCCGCGGAAGCAGTAACCCTCATCGAACAGACCCTGCAACAGGTTCCCCCGGACCTGAGTAGTCATCCCGTGCTACCGCAATTGCGGCACAATCTCGGGAATTACCTGCTGGCCATGGGCGAATACGAAAGAGCCACGCGGGAGCTGACTCGGGTTTTGGAGGATCGGACCAAAATTTTTGGAGAACACCACGAAAAAACCCTGATCACCCGCTGGACGCTGGTCGAAATTCAGGCCGCCACGGGTCCGCCAGGGGAGGCGTTATCCCAATTCCGCTCGGTGCTTGCCATGGCGGAAGAAAACCTCGGTCCGAACCATCCGACGACCCAACTCCTTCGCCAAGAACTGACCAAATACTGACAGGTCGCCATTGGCGATAGACTGTGTGTCCCCCAGGCGCCCACTCTCATGGCTCCCCCATAAGTACGAAGGGCGCCCAGTAGTATGGATGGGACCAATTTTCGCTGCCGATAAAATGCCGCTGCGTCAGGCGCAACGCCTCACCCAAGGATAAGCCGTCCAGGTATAAACCGTAAAAGCGCTCCATAAAAGCGGCGGTAGCCTGGTCGTCGATTTTCCAAAGTGTCGCCAAAACGGCTTTGGCGCCGGCTTCCAGAAAAGCGCGGCTCAAACCATGGGCTTCCCGATCCTGAAGGAGATCGCCGATCCCGGTTTCACATGCGGAAAGCACCACCAAATCCGTGCCCCGCAAATCCATGGACAACACTTCTAAGGCGGTCAAAATGCCGTCGGTGCCATCCGCGCTAACGCCCCGAGCCTCGGCGTTGGCGCCGGCCAATGCCAAGCCGGAGCTTAACAGGAGGTGGATGTTCGAAATGGGTTGGTGGCGCAAGGGTGTGAGTTGGACCACCGCGAGGCGCGCCTGATTCACTCGGGCGGCGTCCCTCCTACCCACGGCCTGATTGGGAACCTCGACATTCAGGCCATGGGTTGCAATATGGAGCAGAGAGGGGGAACGAATGCCGGCTACTCGGGCCTCCGTGGCTTGCGCACCCTGGATTTGCCGCGGAGGCCTGCCCCTCTCCCGAAAAAGCGCCGCCAGCATTTCGCCCTCGCACAAGGCTCCCGGCAACCCGGCAAAGCGATACCCGCCGGGACCGGCTCTTTCTGAAGCATCGCCAGGGGCCGGATCGGCCTCGTAATCCGGTGAATAGACCAAGTAGGGAGGGTTCGGGTTCGAGCTCAAAACTCCGCCGCCATGCTCCGAGGTCATCAGATCTTCCACCGAGCTCAACAAGCTCAAGGTTTGCTTGGAGGCGAGCCAATGCCCCTCCTCATCCATGAGCAGCCCCAAAGGCAGTTGATATAAAAGCCCATCTGGAATCACGTAAACCCTCTTTCCCGCTACCAAGTTCTGAATGGGAGCCCAGATACGGTTGTAAAGACTTTGCGCGCTTTGGATCGCCAAATCTCGCATGGAAGGACCGCTGACGGCCATGCGCAATATAGCCAAATCACTTTCGATAGGGCCGATTTCACCAAGCTCCACCATCCTTATGATGGAGGCTGATCCTGGATCAACGATCAGCGCCAGCGCTCGTTCACCAGCCCAGGTTTGCCGCTGGAAATCGAATTCACGAAACACATGTAAATCGAGGAGGCAACCGTCCTCGGGTATGGCGGCCAGAACGGCGTTGAGGTCGGGCGCGGTTTTTTCACCGCTTTTGCCCAACTTTCTGACCAGCCAGGCCTCTTCACGCTCCCACTCGCCTCGCAACTCTTCCAGGCTAGTCTGCAAACCTGAACCGACGCCCTTCCCATCGCCCGAGTGATAGAGGCGCGCGAAATCTCGACGCGTGGATTTCAAGGCCTGAAAACGTTGATGATGGTCCGGATTTCGTTCGGATTCGGCATGCGCGCGTTCGGTAAGCAACGCGGCCACCCGGAGCGACAATCCTTTGTGAAGCAAGGAAAACTTGAACAACTCAAAGGCCGCCTCGGGCGGCCGGCTGGGCGAGGTATAAAAGGAAAAATAGGCATGGCGAAATTTTTCCTGTTTGGCCAGGAGCGCGTAGCGGAAGGGGGCTGGAAATCCAAGAAGCTGGCGATTGAATTGATTGGCGCTCTCCAGACTTTGCAAGAAATAGATCCTTGCCAGGTCCCAACGGGCGGATGTCGCGGCCAGGTAAGCTAAATGATTAAGCGCGTCCAGGGTTTCCGGATGACCGGCGCCCAGGGCTTCGCGCCGAAGCTTCAACACCCGCTCGAACAGGGGCCAAGCCCGATCAAACTCACCCATGGCCATATTGGCGGCCGCGAGATTCCTCATGGAACGAAGGGTATCGGGGTGGTTTTCTCCCAAGGACTCGCGGCGAAACGCCAACACCGCCTCATGGAGTAATCTCGAGCGGGCGTTCTCGCCAAGACTATGGTGCAGCAGGGCAATATTGTTGCGCGACTCCATCGTCCTCGGGTGGTTTTCGCCCAAAACCTGGCGCGACAGGAGCAAGCCTTGCTCCAGCAAGGGCCTGGCCTGTTCGAGGGCGCCTAGGTGTTGGTACAGCCGCGCCAGGCTGTTGAGGCTGTCGATGGTTTCCGGATGGCGTTCACCCAGTTTCTCCCGCCGCAACCGGAGGGTTCGCTCCAGCAGCAACTGCGCGCGGTCGTAGGCTCCCATTTCTTGGTACAACCTCCCGAGATTGTGCAGGGAAACCAAACTGTCGGGATGGCTTTCTCCAAGAAGATCCTGCCGCAACCAAAGCGCCCGCTCATAAAAAGACTGGGCGCGGTCGTAGGCTCCCAGGTTTTGATGTAAAACGGCCAACGCGTTCAAGGATTCGGCCACATCCGGATGATCTTCTCCCAAAACCTCCCGCCGCAACCTCCAGGCTTCCTCGTGCAGGCCCCGCGCCAGGTCATAGGCCGCCATGTCCTGATAAAGCACGGCGAGATCATGCATGGATTTCAGGGTATCCGGATGGCGGTCGCCCAGAATCTGTTTCTGTAAGTGGAACACCCGCTCATGCAGGGAAGCGGCCCGTTGCGAATCGCCGAGATTTCTGTAAACGCCAGCCAACCCATTCATGGATTTCAATGTGTCGGGATGACATGGCCCCAATACCTCCGTTCTATTTTTCAAATTTCGTTCATATTGATCCCGCGCTGTTTGGAATTGACCCAGGATACGGTAAATCCCCGCCAGGTTACTCCTCGACCGCAGGGTATCGGGATGGCGTGCTCCCAAATCCTCCTCGCGTATCCGCGTAACCCGTTGCAAGAGCGAACCGGCCCGGGCGTAGTGACCCATTTTGTGGTGCAGAACGGCGAGATTGTTCATGGCGGCCAGGGTTGAGGGGTGGCGTTCCCCCAAAACCTCCAGGTGAAGTTGGAAGGCCCTTTGGGCGAGGGTCAGGCCGCGCGCATTATCGCCGTCCCATGTACACAAAACCGCGAGGTTGTTAAGGGTGGTTAAACTGAGCAGATCCCTCGCTCCGAGCGTCTCCCGCGCCAGGTCATAAGATTTTTGCGCGAACTCCAGACCCTCTACAAACCGAGCTTCACTTTGGGCGGCCAATGCGGCTTGGTTCAGTTCATGGATTTTGACGCGCAACGGGGCATTGGATCTTTTTTCAAGACGTGGCGTCTTCATGGACCAGGGTTCCCAATGAAGCTCCCGCAGACGGGAGATGGACGCGTGGTAGATTTGCGCGGCAAGGTAATCTTTTTGGCTCAACGCCACCTCGGCGGCAGTTTGAAACCAGGCAACGGCTTCATCCATGCGATTCATTCGTTCACAGACAAAACCCGCTCGGGTGGGCAAGGAATGGTTCTCGGGGTCCAGGTCGAAAGCGCGCTGAAAGGAGGCAAGAGCCAGCTCAGGCCGGTTCCGCAAGGCGCCTACCCCCATCCCTTCATAATAGAAGGCCGCCGTTGTACGAAAGGCCTTTGCAAGCCATAACTTGCCATTGCCTTCCATGGTATCGGCGCTATACAACCAAACGCCCAAAATTCTGGGTGGATCTCCGGATAAGCGAATGATCCTGGCGGCTGTACGCTGAATCCGTTTCAGATGAGGCGCCCGCGTGATGGCGCGCCTCACATGGACCAAGGCCATTTCGAATCGACCCTTTTCCAGATAGCGCAATGCCTGGACCTCATTCTTCGATGCTTTGTACTCAAGATCCCAAACCGATGGTTCCAAGTTACCGGTCGGGACGGCGCGAAGCCGGAATGAGGCGCTCGTCCAGCCGCAAGACCCAGCAATGGTCGCGGGCTCCGAGAACCTGATCTGCCCACTGATGATGTCGCCCTCTCTATGGAGCTCCAGCCATTGGGCGTTTTGTTTAGCAACATCGGCCCTGGGAAACAAAATCCTCCAATCCCGACCGTCGGACCTTTCCAGCCGAGCGATTCGCTCGTCCCCGAAGCGCAAATAACCGTGATCAGATTCTCCCTTTGCTTCGATCAGAAGCGCGCTCATGGGGACTTCCGAGGCGGCTTGCTCACAGTCTCCCCGCCAAGCTTCTACATGCAGCACCCCGCGAAAAAGGAACGCGTCGGCCGCCAGCCCGAACGGACCGAGCATCCCTAACAACAAGAGGACATACCTAAATATGGACTTAAACACCGACATTTTCCTCGGATTGGATTTGGAGCGAAGGTTTGGGTTAAAGTTGCGGACCGGCTGGGAATCGAGGTTTGCGGCATGGAAAGGAAGGAATGGATTAACGGCCGTTTAGGGGAAACCCCAAAACCCATGGGACAGGGCCCTGAAAAGGATCATCCACGCCAACATGACTCTTGCCGGGCGTCTGCTGCTGGGTCCGTTCATCGCCGCTGCCACGTTCGCGTTCGGCGAAGTGCCCGACGCGCTGAAGGGCTACGGCGTCATCCGCTCGGCCCCGCTCGAAGCAGGCAACGCCGAGGTCCATCAGGACGCGATTCATTGGATCGCCGTTTTGATAGGCGCGGACGCCGGCGATCCGAGTTGGGTCTTCAAAAAGACGGTGTGTCATCTTAATTTCACCAATGGGGCGACGTGAGGCAAGGTCATAGCCATCAAGGGGCACAATGCGTGGATAGACGGTCAGAAACTGTGGTGCTGCGGCGATTTGGTAGCGACGGTGCAAACCGAACAAGTCACCGGTTTCAAGTATTGTGGGACCGAGTTGATAGTAACCACGAC
>JBGTRP010000052.1:0-16175 GCA_041940685.1 Acanthopleuribacteraceae bacterium | reverse complement strand
TGGACCTGCGCGGCCGCGGGCGGTTCCTCCTGCACGGGCGCCGGCGCGGGAGACATCGCGGATACCGTCAACCTGGTTGCCGGAACCAATGTGGTCTACACCATCAACGCCACGGTCGATCCCAACTTCCTGGGCAACTACACCATCACGGGCCAGGTCACCGCGCCCGCGGGCGTGCCTGACAACAACCCGGCCAACAACGACGATTCGCTGACCGTTCTGTCCGCCTCGCCCGCGGATCTTTCGGGCACGCTCCCGGTCTCTCTGACGCCATCCGTACGGGCGCCCTCGCTGAATGTCCAAGAAGGCGATTCCCTGTTCTACACCCTGGCCCTGGTCAATGCCGGGCCCGGAACCCAACTGGACGATCCGGCTTCCGATGAATTTATCTGTACCCTGCCCATGGGCCTCACCCTGGTGAACGTGGTCTCGATCTCCGGCGGCGGCGTGGTCGACTTCGATATCCCCAGCAAGACCGTTACCTGGAACGGAAGCATTCCGCCCCTGGGCGTGGTGGAGTTGGAGATCGAGGCGCTGGTCGAACTGGGCACCGGCGGCACCATCATTTCGGTTCAGGGCATCATCAACTACGATGCGGACGGCGACGGCGTCAACGACACCCAAACCGTGACCGACGATCCGGATCAGCCCGGCGCGCTCGAACCCACGGAGGTGCGGGTGTTGATCCCCATCCCCACCCTTTCGCCCATGGCCCTGCTGTTCTTTATCCTGGTCATGGCCGCGGCCGCGGTCTGGCTGCGAAGGCGGCGGATGGCTGCGAGGTAACTCTATCGTGCCGGGGGACTCGCGTGGTTCCCCGGCCGATTGGACCACGGAAACCTTTCCCATGAAGCGTAGAATCTCGCGATGGTCTTGGTTTCTTTTGACGCCGGTCGTGTTCGTCCTGGATGGGTGGAGCAAGGCATGGGCCGGTTCGTTGTTTGGCGGTGTGCGGACCCTGGCGCCGGACTGGCTGGCGATTCGGGTGGTGCGCAACGCGGGTGGCTTCCTCGGCCTCTGGGGAAACGCGGGTCAGCCCTCGGGTTGGCTGCCGCCGGTGATCATGGCGGCGGCCATGCTCGTGCTGATCGGGCTTGCCGTTCGAGGCGGGCCCACAAAGCCCATGCGGGATTGCGCATTTGCGTGTATGATAGGGGGCGCCGCGGGAAACCTGTACGATCTGTTGTCCGACGGTTTTGTCACCGATTTTATCGAGATCCGGTATTTCCCGATTTTCAATGTCGCCGACCTGGCCTTGTTGTTCGGGCTTGGTTTGTTGGCCGGTGATTTCGCGCGCTCTTTTGCCCACAAAAAAGGTTGATCTATGCATCCCATTCTTTTCGAGGTTTTCGGTTTCAAGCTGCCCGCCTATGGCGCCTTGCTGGTGTTGACCTTTTTGGTCTGCACCTATTTCATGAAACGCGAGGCCGGCCGCATGAAGCTGGACCCGCAAAAGACCTGGGACGCCGCGATCGCGGGCCTGCTTTTCGGTTTGGTGGGCTCCAAGCTGTTGTTGATCCTGATCGACCTGCCCTATTACTGGTCCAATCCGGCCGAGTTGCTGGGCACCATTCGTTCGGCCGGCGTGATTTACGGCGGGGTTCTCGGTGGTGCGGCCGGCGTGATCTGGTACATCCGGCGCCACAAGCTTCCGCTTTGGACCACCCTCGATGTAATGGCCCCCTTCCTTGCCCTGGGCATGGGTTTGGGCCGGGTGAGCTGCATCGCGGCCGGCTGCTGTTACGGCGTTCCCCACGAGGGTTTCCTGGCTCTGACCTTCCCCGATCACCCCATGTGCGAAGCGCCCGCGGGCGTGGGCCTCTTTCCCGTTCAAATTGTGGATCTGATCAACGGCGTGCTGTTGTGCCTGTTGCTCGTGGCGTTGCTACGACGGCAAAAATTTCCGGGCCAGACGACCCTGGCCTTCTTCTTCATCTATGGTTGGACGCGCGGCATTATCGAATTCTGGCGCGGCGACAAGGTGCGCGGCCTTTGGTTCGGCGGACATGTCAGCACCTCGCAGGTCATCGCGGCCGCGGCCATCGTGGTTTCGGCAATCTGGTACCTGAAGCGGAGAAAGGATGCCCAAAAATGACCGATCCGCTGTCTTTCGCTATGAACCGCCCCGGTCCGGAACGGCTCGACGTCTTTCTCGCCAATGAAATGGATGGGGTGAGTCGAGGCAAGATCAAGACCTGGTGCAAGGATGGTCGGGTTCGCGTGGACGGCCGCGCGCGCAAGGGCAGCTACCCGCTCCAGGAGGGAATGCGGGTCGATGTGGACGTACCCGAGGAAAAGACCATGGATCGCATTGTTCCCGAGGATATTCCCCTGGAAATCGTCCACGAGGATGAGGCGATCGTGGTCATTGACAAACAACCGGGGATGGTGGTCCATCCGGGGGCCGGCGTCACCAGCGGCACCCTGGTCAATGCGCTGGCATTTCACTTTGAAAAACTCGCGGGCCGGGGCGGCCATCTGCGGCCCGGCATCGTGCATCGCCTGGACAAGGGGACCAGCGGTTTGATCCTCGCGGCCAAAACGGACGCGGCCCATCAGAACCTCAGCGAGCAATGGCAGGCAGGAACGGTCACCAAGGTATACCAAGCGCTGGTCTGGGGAGTTCCCAACCCGCCCGAGGGTGAAGTCGAGAGCCATATCGGCCGTCATCCCAAATACCGGCAGTTGATGGCGGCGGAGGTGGAGGGCGGCCGCCGCGCATTCTCCCGCTATAAGACCGTCACCCCCTTCGCGGAGGCCGCAAAGGTCAACATTCACATCCTCACCGGACGCACCCATCAGGTACGGGTTCACATGGCCCATCTGGGTCATCCCATCGTGGGCGACGCCATGTACGGCAAAGGGCGTCACAAAAACCTGGCCAAGACCTTTCTCGCTATGCCGGATCGACCCATGTTGCACGCGGCGCTCCTGCGTTTCCGACACCCGCTCACCGGACGGGAGCAGACGTTCAAATTACCGCCCCCGCCGGACTTTCTCTCTTGCGCGGCCGCCCTGGAGCAATGGCCCTAGGGCTTTTTTTCCATAAAAACAATCCGTTCTGCAGGGGAACCCCGGCTTCCGAGCAGTTTTGGATCAGTAGAGGAATTCGTACATGACCCCCAACCTCGCTTATTGGTTTTTCGCTTACATTCTTACTTTCGTCACCGTGATCATCGGTCTCAACGGAATCCGCCACATCCGCGCGGGCGCGATCGCAACACACCGCGCCCGCATGGTGCTGGCCTGCAATCTCATGATCTTTTTTGTTGGCACCTACGCGGTAAAGGTCGTGGTGCTGGGTCGCGAGGACAAGAGCGACTGGACCACGTTTTACCTGGTGGTGCTCTACATCCACGAAACCTTCATTTTCCTGATGTTGCTGTTCGGCGCCTACGCGCGCTACCTGGCCTTCCGCTTCAAGGGAACCCTTTTCGAAGAAGAGACGCCGGCCGGGGATCACGCCCTGCGCCAGCGCCATCGCAAGGTGGGCAAGCTGGCGTTGACCTGGGCCATCTGCGCGCTGGGGACGGCCACCGTGGTGCTCTACGGCATGGCCAGCCGAGCCGGCCTGTTTTAGGCCGGTCCCCAGACCTTGAAGCCGCGGTTCACTCGTCATGACAGCCTTGGCGCTTGGGCTCCGGGCTGAGCGTCACGCATCGCGCTCGCGGTCGTAGAAACCGGTCAGGCCATCCTCGCCGGTTTTGAAGCGCTGGTGCAACCACATCCAATAGCTGGGTTTGAACATGATTTGGGACTCAAGGCGCTGGTTCAGCAAGCGTGTGATACGGGCGATTTCCACGTCCTTTTCGGCCTTGGGATCGGGATGAATCAGGTCGCCGAAACGCAGCAGGTACCGTCCCCGGCCCAAGGGCACCGCGTAGCCGGTAACGATGGGCGCGCCGGTCTTGATGGCGATCGCTGCCGGGACCGGCGTGGTGGCCGCGGGGAAACCGAAGAAATCGGCGACAATGCGGTTGTGATCGTGAACGTCCTGGTCGTTGACGATGCCGACGATGCGATTTTCTTTAAGGGTGGAGAGCAGCTTGCGCACGGACTTGTGTTTGTAGATGACCCGGTTCCCGCTATGGGTGCGAATGCGTTCCAGGAAACGATGCACCAGCGGGTTGTCGATGGGCCGCGCCATCACGGACATGGGCAGGCGCAAATAGCCCAGGGCCAGGTTCATGATTTCCCAATTGCCGTAATGGGCCGAGCAGAGGATGACGCCCTTGCCGCCCTCCAGGCCCTTGTAGAATTGGCCCACGTTCTCCAACTCCACCCACTTGAGGAAGTTGCGCTCGTTGAGGTTGGCCGCGCGCAGAATCTCCAGCGCCGCACGGCCGAAGTGCAGGAAGCAATTGCGCGCGATGCGGCGTTTCTCCTGCTCGCTTTTTTGATCGCCGAATGCCTGGTCCAGGTTGAGGAGGGCGATCTTGCGATGGCGTTTGCTGATTTTGTAGAACAAAAGACCGATGCAGAAGCCAAACGCCTGGGCCACGAACATGGGCAGAAAACTCACCAAAAAACCCAACACCCGCAAGGCCGCATACTGGAACCAGTGTTTGGCCGTAACCCTGGGGTCGGGCCCGGGTGGGCGGATATAGCCCTCGTTTTGAGATTGGGTCTGGTCAGTCACGTTTGGCGGAATCCTTTTCTTTTTTGCCGAAATCACCGGCGAGCTCACCGATGCGCAAGAGTTCCCTTTTCAGGAGTCCGGCATATTGCGCCATTTGTTCGGGTCCGCTGTCCTTGGGCACGAACAAGGGCTCGCCATAGACATAGTTGATGCGGGTAAACAGTGAGGGAATGATTAAACGGTCCCAAGAATTCAGCCGCCTTTTGCGTTTGGCCTGAAAGCTGATGGGCACGATGGGGGCGCCCGTCATTTTGGCGGCCAGGATGACGCCTTCCTCCACATGGTGCAGCGGGCCCCGCGGGCCATCCGGGGTAAAGGCCAGATCCTGGCCGTCGCGCAGGATGCGGATCATCTTGCGCAGGGCCGAGGACCCGCCCTTGCGGGTGGAGCCGCGCACGCATTTCAGCCCGATCCCCGCCATGGCGTGCGCGGCCAGGGCGCCGTCCTTGGAAGCGCTGGCAATGGGATGCAGCTCACGGCCGCGCGGACAATGGGCAAGGTAACCGAAAGGACTGAGAAAATTGCGGTTATGCCAGGCGGTCATAATCACCGCCTGCCCGGATGCAAAGAATCGGGTCATGTTTTCGGGATGGAGGTAGCGCACACGGGCCGTGTAAAATACGCTCCTCATCATGACCGAAAGAAGCCAACCCGCCACGCGGGTCCAAAAGGGGTCTGCATCCCGTTTTTGCGCCAAGCTTTTGATCCAAACTCAAAATCGCCCGCTCCTCATGAGTGGAATCGGGATGGGCGTATTCTACCCTATTCCGGTTCCAACGTGGACCCGGTCTTGATGGCCCAATAGGGTGGCGCCCGACTGCTGATGCACCAATGGCGGACCGTGAAGAAACCCCAGGACGTGAGGGCCGGCCGCATGGCTCTTTTTTTGTAGCCCGGTTCGATTCGGGAAGCTGGAATCGTATATGATAGGAAAGGCGATGGAGCCATTAGCGAAAAAGGGAAATTCATCTTGGTCGATTGGATTTTCCATTGCCCTCGAGTCCGCGATATTGGGAGCCTGATCCGGGATGTTATTGGAAAAAGCAGCAGCGTTGGTCGCGCTTACCAAACCCCGCGCGCTACTCATGATCGTGTTCACCACCTGCCTGGCCTTTTTGATCGCCCTGACCGAGCCATTGCGCTGGGGTTTGCTGTTGCACACCGCGGTGGGCGTGTTGATCGCGGCCGCCGGCTCGCTGGCGTTGAACCAATACATGGAACGCGGCCTGGATTCGAAAATGGCGCGCACCCGCACCCGCCCTCTCCCCTCCGGCAGGCTGCAACCGGGGACCGCATTGATTTTCGGAACACTGCTCATGATGGGCGGATATCTTTATCTGTGGCTGCTGGTCAACCCGGCCTGTTCCATCGCCACCATGGCCTGCGGGGTTTCCTACCTATTCCTCTACACGCCGCTCAAGGCGCGCTCCAGCTTTTCCAGCTTCGTTGGCGCGATTCCGGGCGGGCTGCTGCCGGTCATGGGGTGGGTGGCCGCACGCGGCAAGCTGGAGATCGGGGCCTGGATCCTCTTCGTGATTTTGTTCTTGTGGCAGATTCCCCATGCCCTCATCATCAGCATTCGCCACCGCCGGGACTACGCGGAGGTGGGCATGAAACAACTGCCGCTTGTCTCCGACCAATGGACCAGCAACCGCCAAATCATACTCAATGTACTGGTCTTGATTCCCGTCAGCATCCTGCCCACTTTTCTCAACATGACCGAATTCGTGTATCCTTTTGTGGCATTGGCGCTGGGCTTTTTCCTGCTGGCGCAGGCAATTATGTACGTCATGCGGGTCACTGAAACCGCGGCGAAAAGGATCTTCGTAACCCTGACGGCCTATCTACCCCTGCTGCTATTGGCCATGTACCTCGACAAGCCGGGCTAAAACGACCATCGCGGTAGGCGGCCCCACCCATCCCGAGGTCTGAAACGAAAGCAACCAATAATTACCAATCACGCGAGAAGGAGGCCAACATGCGACTCGGACCCAAAGCGATCATCTACCTGGCCGGTTTCTTCCTCTATTTTATCTGCGGATGCGGCTCCAAGGCCGAGGATGCTCCGGAACATATCGCCAATCCGCCACAAGCCTTCAAAGACTACTGGTACCAAGGCAAGGCAGAACTCTCCCGCTTCCGCCTGAAACAGGCGCGCTACGGGGAAATCCACGAGGGTGACGCGGTGCTGATCTTCGTCACCGAGGACTTTTTGCCCGATATCCAGGTAAAACGGGATTACGGCGACGCCGAGGCGGCCTCCGTACTGAAATTAAACGCCAACCGAACCTTTCATACCGGACTCTATTCCTACTCCGTGATGACCTCGACCTTCACCGCGGTCGATTTCGAAGGGCCCACTACTTATAAGGTTTCCTTTTCCAATCAGGACTGGTGCGGGCACCTCTGGGGTCAAATGAACCTGCGCGGCGAACAATACCACACCAGTTTGTTTTCCTACTTTCAAAGCGAGGCCGACCGCACCGCCACGCTTCCAAAGACTTTTCTTGAAAACGAGATTTGGACCTGGATCCGCATGGCGCCCGACAAGTTGCCGACCGGTGAGTTCCTCATGATCCCCTCCATGCTCTACAGTCGGCTGCAACACCGGGAGGCCGCGCCGGAAAAGGTAAAAGCCTCCCTGGTAAAGAAGAAAGACAAAACCTTCGCCAAGAAAAAACTCTATGTCTACCAGGTGGAGTATCCCGAGTTGAAGCGCCGCCTGGAGATCTTTTTCGAAAAGGAGCCGCCCTTCGCAATCCTGGGCTGGAAAGACACGCATTCCAGCGGTTTCGGCGAGCGCGCCCGCGAGCTCACCACGGTGGCGGTGCGCACGCACAGCATGTTCACCGACTACTGGAACCAAAACCACGCGGCCGACAAAAAGCTGCGGCGTGAGTTGGGCCTGTAAGCCATGGCTATCCAGGTAGCGGAACGCATCGAGGAATCGAGCGCCAGGCACGGCGTAGATGTGGGTTTGGTTTCCGAAAATGAACGCGGGTTCGATGTTCGCGACCTGATCCGCATCTTCGACGGGCTCTTCCGAGAACGCTACCGGACGGTTCTGGTTCGGGGCGAGGACGAGCCGCTCTACCTGCCGCGTTCGGATGGTTTCCCCTACCATCGCGTCATTTTCGCTCATGGCTATTTCGCCAGCG
Source organism: Acanthopleuribacteraceae bacterium (assembly GCA_041940685.1). Lineage (GTDB taxonomy): Bacteria > Acidobacteriota > Holophagae > Acanthopleuribacterales > Acanthopleuribacteraceae > JBGTRP01. The sequence continues at coordinate 8,378 of JBGTRP010000052.1, read as the reverse complement.
CGCTGCACGAGGTGGCGCATTGGTGCATCGCGGGGCCGCGCCGGCGGCGGCTCGTCGACTACGGCTACTGGTACAAACCAGATGGACGCAACGCCAAGGAGCAAAGTCTTTTCGAGCGGGTAGAGGTCAAACCCCAGGCGTTGGAATGGTTGTTCTGCGATGCCTGCGGCTTCCCATTCCGGCTGAGCGCGGATAATCTGGATGGCGAAAACGGGGACCCGCGCGCGTTTGCAAGCGCAGTCGCCCTGCAACGCGAAACCTATGGCCGCGAAGGCCCGCCTAAACGGGCCCGCATCTTCGCGGAGGGCTTGCGAGAGTTGGCCAGCCAAAAGCCAATCGCGGCCGGCGTCTCCAACGGTCGCCAAGCCCTATTCTCCCCGCCATGACCCCTTCTTCCACCCGTTACCCGGTCCCCGCGGAACGGCTGCGCGTAGAAGAAGAAATCCAACGCAGCCGATTCATCACCACGCTGACTCCCGTCTTCAGTGAACGCCAGGCGCGGGCTTTCATCGAGGAAATCCGCTCGGAGTTTCCAGACGCCACGCACAACTGCTGGGCCTACCTGATCGGACCGCCGGGCAGTTCGGCGCTGGTGGGCATGAGCGATGACGGCGAACCCCACGGCACCGCGGGTCGGCCCATGCTGAACATGCTCTCGCACGGGCCCTGCGGGGATATTGCCGCGGTGGTGACTCGCTACTACGGCGGCGCCAAATTGGGGAAAGGCGGCCTGGTGAGAGCCTATGGCGGCGGCGTCCAACTGGGGCTCGCCTCGCTGAAACTCAAAGAAAAGCTTGTCTACCGGCGGGCGCGCCTGGCCCTTCCCTATTCGTTTGTCTCCCATTTCCAGCAAATTGCCGCCCGCTACCAGGTGGCCGTTCTGGAGGAAAACTACGGAGCGGAGGTTGGCTTCCTGTTGAATATCCCCGACGACCGAGTGGAGTCCTTGGAGGCGGACCTGACTGCCGCGGGCTCCGGCCAATGGATGTTGGAGTGGGAAGAACTCGGTTGACAGCTCCGGTCCCCCGGTTTATAACGGCAGGCTAGCCCGGCCATCAGGACCGGGCGACCGGGAGGGTTTCATGGAATACGAAAACGAGTACATGCGGCAGCGGCACCAAAACCGCCAGAAAATTGAAGACATGGGCGTCGACCCCTATCCCGGCAAATGCCAACGCACCCATACCCTGACCCAGGTCCACCAGAGTTTCGACAGCCAGAACCGCGACCAATTGCAGGCCCAACCGCCGGTCGTTTCGGTTGCGGGCCGGGTGAAGCTGATGCGCGATATGGGCAAGGCCGCTTTCGTCACCATTCAAGATGGCGCTGGCGCCTTACAACTCTACCTGCGCAAGGACCGGCTGGGGGATGACGCCTTCCAGGTCTACAAGGCAACCGATTTGGGCGATTTCATCGGCGTGACCGGCGAAGTGTTCCGCACCAAAACGGATGAGCTTTCGGTCAAGGCCAACGAGCTCCAGTTCCTGGGCAAGTCCTACCGCGGTCTGCCAGAGAAGTTCCACGGCCTCAAGGATAAGGAGACCCGCTACCGCCAGCGCTACCTGGATCTGCTCACCAATCCGGAAGTGAAGGATAGTTTCGTCACCCGCGGCAAGATCATCCGCGCGATTCGAGATTTCATGGATGGACGCGGCTATCTGGAAGTGGAAACCCCCATGATGCACACCATCCCGGGCGGGGCGACCGCGCGCCCGTTTCAGACGCATCACAACGCGCTCGACATGAAGCTCTACCTGCGCATCGCCCTGGAATTGCATCTCAAGCGCCTGATCGTGGGTGGAATGGACCGGGTATACGAAATCAACCGCAACTTCCGCAACGAGGCCATCTCGACCCAGCACAACCCGGAGTTCACCATGATGGAGTGGTACGAGGCCTACGCCGACCTCTCCGTCATGAAAGAGATGGTGGAAGCCCTCATCCGCCACGCCATCGACGAGGTGCTGGGCAAGCGCCAAATTCAATACGGCGCGCATCTGCTCGATTTCGGGAAACCCTTCGCCAGCATGACGCTTAAACAAGCCATTTGCACCCATGGCCCTTACGAGGCCGCGCAAATCGACGATCCCCAAGCGCTGATCGCCATCGGCCGCGAGTTGGGTATCGAAAAGCCCGAGTCCATGGATTACGGCATCCTGCTGACCGAGGTCTTCGACGCGGTGGCGGAACCCAAACTGATTCAGCCCACCTTCATCACCGAGTATCCCATCGAGGTGTCCCCGCTCACCAAGAAGCTTCCCGGCAAGCCGGGTTTCGTGGAGCGCTTCGAGCTGTTCATCGCGGGTATGGAGGTAGCCAACGCCTATACCGAGCTCAACGATCCCGTGGACCAGCGCGAACGGTTCATGGACCAGTTGCGCCAGCGCGAGGAAGGCAACGACGAGGCGCAACTGCTGGACGAGGACTTCCTCATCGCCATGGAACACGGCATGCCGCCCACGGGCGGGCAGGGCCTGGGCATCGACCGGCTGATCATGATCCTCACCGGCTCCACCTCCATCCGCGACGTGATCCTGTTTCCGCTGATGCGGCCGCGGGAGTGAGGCGCCACGCAAAGAAACCCAGGGCCTAGGCCCCGGGCTCCATGCAATATTTTGGTTTTCAGCCGGGGTGGATTTACGGGGTTTCCGCGCCGCAGAGCCCCGCGTTGCTGTAAAAGGGGGGGCATACGGAGTAGTTGCGGGTTTTGCTTCCGGTATGACCCTCGTTATCGGTGACGGTCAGTTTGACGGTGAGTGAACCCGGTCCGAAGTAGCTGTAGCTGGTGGTGGTCATGGTCGCGCCCTGCCGCACGGATGCGCCTCCGCCCTGGGGCGTGACCTCCCATTTGTACCAGGTGATGGTATTGCTGGCATCCGGATCGTGGCTGGAGGCGCCGTCGAATAGGTAATCCACCGTCTTGCCGCTGGGGTTTTGAGAAGCGAGAAAGGAGGCTACCGGAGGAATTACGGTCTGCGCCTGAACGGTAACACTCCGTGTTCGCGTATCGGTGTAACCGCTGTTATCGGTTACGGTCAAGGTAACCGAATAGGCGCCCGCACCGGAGTAGCCATGGCTCGGATTTGTGGCGGTCGAAGTCGCTCCGTCGCCGAACGACCAGGAACGGGAAACAATCTGGCCGTCCGCATCGCTGCTCTGATCGGTGAAGGCGACGGTCAGGTAGTTCGCGCTAAAGCCAAAATCGGCAACCGGGGGGATGGCGGAACCCTGGACCGTGACATTCTCGCTCCAGGTATCGCTGCTGCCAGCGTCATCCACCACGGTCAGCGTCACGCTGTAGGTGCCGGCCGCGGCATAGGTATGACTTGGATGGATCGCGACCGAGCTCGCGCCATCGCCGAAGGACCAGAAGCGGGAGACGATCTGACCGTCCGCATCGCCGCTCTGGTCGGTGAAGTCAACAGTTAGAAAGTTGGCGATCGAGCTGAAATTCGCCTGGGGAGGTTGATTTTGCTCGAGCTCGAGGTAGGCGATCACCTCGCTATCGTTCGTCATGAGTATGGGGGTCGACTGGACAAAATAGCCCGCCGGCATATGCGGCAACATGATGGTTCCGGGCGTGACATCCAAGTTGTAAAACTTGCTGAGAAAGGCGGTGACACCTATAGAAACCAGCGCTTCCAGCCAATCGGGCAGATCTCCGCTGAACGTAACCCCCTGGCTATCACCTTCAAACATCAGGCGCATGCCGTCCTCGAAGGGTTCCAACAACAGAGAGCCTTGCAGGACCGCGTCGATCTGCTCCACAATCGGGAATTGAACGAAACCAAGCGAGGTCCACATAACGCCACGCGCCTGGGCGCGTAACTCGACCTGGTTGCCGGGTTGGATATCGAGGGTGGCCGATTCCAGGCTGACGTACCAGAAAAAGAACGTTCCGCCGTTATGCTCGGCAAAATTGATTCCCCGCGCCGCGGCGATCGCGGCCAGGGCGTTGTCGATGGCGGTTTCATCCAGGCGAATTCTCAAGTCGCCCGGCTGGTCCCGCGGCGCTAGGTCCACCGCGACCTCGCTACTGGTGCGGTAGGAGCTGCAGCCCGACTCGTTACAGGCGCGGACGCGGTAGCGGTAATTGCCCGAGGCAGTGACCACCACCCAGGCGTCGCGCTCCAGCGCGTTGAAAGAATCTACCAGAAACCAAAGCCCGCCATCCTTCTGTTGGTAGAGGTAATAGTTATCGACAACTCCGGAAGAGGGACCCCAAAACACGACAAACGCGCCATCGAAATTGGCGGAGGGCGCCGAAATGGAAGAGGGAGTTCCAGGAGGTTGTGGAAGATACGGGCCTTCCGGATCATCCGGTCTTCTTCCTCCCGCGTGAATACATGCCGTCAACAGGCAAAAAAGAATCGCGATCCTAGTTTTCAATTTCATCAAATCCTCCTCGTTGAGCCGGCTCAATTGAATGCTCTTTCCAGATTGGCCTCATACCCCTGGGCCAGATAGGTTTTCCAGACGCGGACAAATACCGTATCGTCGGTTTTGAATTCCGCGTTTACGGTGTGGGTATCCACACCCCAACCAACGTCCAGAACCAGGGTTCCGTCCTTGACAGTTGTAAGATTGGGCGACTCGTGTAAGACCAGGTTCCCCGCCGGATCATAGACTTGGAAATCCGTGAGCCGGGCCTCCAGATTGGCATCGATCAGGGTTGCGTTGGCATAGGTGAACATCCTGAAATTCTGAGGTTCGCCATCCAACCCCGCCAGCAGGCTGAGTTGCAGGGTTTGATCCCAGAAGCGCCAGGAAATTCCCAGGTCACTGAGGTTGAGTGAGCGCTGGCGAAACCAGTCCGGCTCCACCCGCTCCAGCAGTTGGGCGGGATAGATTTCCAATTCCAAGGATTCATAGGCGTCAATCACCAGGGTTTCCAACCATAGGGGAAGGTTCAAGGCCTGAATTTTGATAGGCAGGTTGGTCAGGAAGGCGGTAACCATGGAAGCGGTGATGCCGCAGGTTTGAATATCGATCCCGGGGGTTACGTCGAAAGAATAGTCTCCGACTAAAGCGCCGCCCACGGAGGCGGAGGCGTCAAACCCCATGTGCAGGTACATGGCCTGATTGGTGAAGTGAATGGTGGGCGGATAAAGGACGATGTTGTAGTCAATGCCCTGAGTCGTACCGGATAGGTTCCTGGGAAACCCGGCTCGTTGATACTGTTCATCCAGGAAGCGGTTGATCAGGGCATCGGTGATCTCCACCCTGGCCGCAACCACGTATTCGCCTGCCACGGTTGGATCGCAATCGTCACTCCAGCCGGGAAAACCGGTGGCCAATATAAAAAAGGAAATGGGTAGAATGCTGCTGAAAAAGCGCAATTTCTCCTCCTAAAGCTTTCTTTTGAACGGAGCTTGGAATCGCCGTTCAAAAGGGCACTCGCATTCAGGAGGAAAAAACTATCATTTTTAAAATTGAGGCCGTGGTCAGCTAGCGATCAGGCTTAATTGGCCCCGCAGCCAGCCATTGGCAGCTTTCAACTCGCGATGCAGGGTAGCGTGGCTCAATTCGAAGAGCTCGGCCAACTCCGCCATGTTGAGGCCACAAAGGTAACGGCCGCGCCAGATATGGGTGCGCCTCGCGTCCAGGCGCTCCAGGCGCTGCAAAACTTCATCGAGCGCCAAAACATCTACACCGTTCTCCGCGCCCAGCCTCTCCTCTTCCAGGGTCACGCGCAACTGGTCGCCGCCCTTTTTGAGTGACGCCTTTTTCCTGGCATGGTCGATGAGAAAACACATCATAGCGCGGGCCAGCAGGGCATAAAATTCGCGCCGATCCTTCCAAGGGCGGCTGGCCTGAAAACCGGCAAGCTTGAGATAGGCCTCGTGAACCAGCGTAGTGGGGGTGATCAGGGTCGCGCCCGACCCCTTCTTTCCCAATACGCCCCCCGCCACGCGCTTGATCTCCTCGTAGGCCAGAGACATCACCTGGTCGTAGGCTTGCTGGTCCCCCTCACGCCAGCGCCGCAGCAAGGAGGTTATTTCGTGGCCGCTTTCCTTCATGCCCTGCTCCCGCCGTATATTCAAGGGGTCCGTTCCGCCAGGTAGGCTTCCATGGCCTCGGCTTCCTCCACCCAGCCTTCTTCGCAGTAGAGATACACCAGATTTCTAGCGATTTCTTCAAATCCCTTGAAATCTAGAGAGACTCGCTTGCGAGCGCTGGTCATTAACGTTTCCCAAATCTCCCGCGCGGCCCGCGTTTCACCCATATGATACAACTGAAATGCAAAAGTATTGGCCGTCTTCCAGTTCATAGGGTTTTCGATCTCAGCCCTCATGATTTGGCCAGAAAGCGCCTCTTGGCTCAAACTGAGCGCTTCCTCACGGCGTCCTACCGCCCATAAAGCTTTTGATAGGTTCGACTTGGAGATGGAAACACTCAAATGGTTTGGACCAAACACTTCCGGACCCAGCGCCAGGGTCTCCTCCAAAATAGGAATGGCCTCAGAATACTTTTCGAGCTTGAGCTTGATCATGCCCAAGTTATTGAGCTGGACAAGGGTATTTGGATGTTTTTTACCGATATGGGTTTGACTGATCTCTAGGATTTCGGTAAACAAAGGCTCTAATTCCTGAAAACGCTCCTGTTGGTAATAGATATTCCCCAAATTGTTCCTCAGGCCCAACATTACGGGATGGTCAGGATTCATATGTGGCGCCACGATATTTAAACAGACACCGTATAGGGCTTCTGCTTCCTGGTATCGGCCCAAGATTCCGAACAGATCCGCCAATTCCCGATAGCCATGAGAGATCGCCTTCAGATCACTCTCTTGGTTGACCCGAACCAAATAACCACTCATCAGGCGTTCGGCCATTTCTAAGTTCCCAATTTCCATAAAGGCTCGCCCGCTTGAACGCATACAACCAGTGGTGTGAATATTGTCTTCACCAAGAAGTCGTACCATCTCCAACCAGGTACAATAGAGCATATCGGCTGCCAACAATTCCTCACCTCGTTTTCCAAGGACACGACCATGGGTCCATTCGGCCACCAGCCACATGTCGATATCTCTACTGAGGTCATGGCTCGCATCCTCTTGTACCTCCACCGCCAAGTTCTCGGCCTCCTCCAGGTGATCTTCCTCAAAAAGGGAGACCGCCAACAATATTTTTATCCACATGGTATCCCTATGAATGGTTCCCAATTGGGTTTTGGCCAGTGCAAGGCGGCGGCGTAATTGCAAAGCTGCCTCGCTGTACAAGCCCATCCGGGTGTATAGATCGGCTAGAATTCCGCGTACATCCATTTCAACTTCTGCCTGATCATCCAAGGTATCGGCAAGGGCGGGTTCGAACGCATCGATTAGCGTTTTCAGTTTGACATCCTCACCCATTTGGTAGGGTGAGGTGGAGAGCAAAAGGCTATTCAGAAGATCCACCGTGGCCTTCGCCTTGGTGCTCTCAGCCCGAGCCTCGGCCGCGGTTTCACGGGCGCGCAACAATCCCCAGGTGGTCCCCGCGATACCCAAAGACAGCGACAGCAGCAGCAAACCGGCCGCGACCACGGCGCGGCGATACTTTCCGACATACTTGCCCGCGAGGTAACGCCAGGTGGGCGGCGTGGCGCGCACCGGTTCGCCGTGGAGATGACGCCGGATATCTTCACCCAGGTCACGCGCCGAATCGTAACGGCGGTCTTTGTCTTTTTCCAGCGCCTTCATGACGATGCGGTCCAAATCGCCCTTCAGAACCTTGCCCCATTGGGTCCGGTCGGCGCCACGCCGGGCCGCGAGGTCTGTAGCGGCCTTTCCCGCGGCGGCCAGGGCGGCGGAGGGCGGAGGCGGCGTTTGTTCACGGATGATGCGGAAAATCTCATCAAAGGGCGCATGGGCCCACACCTCGGGCGAAACCGTGGGTCGACCGCAGAGGAGTTCGTAGAGCATGGTGCCCAGGGCGTAGACATCCGTGCGCGCGTCTACCGCGCTTTCATCGAAGCTGGCCTGTTCCGGACTCATATAGGCCGCCGTGCCCATCGTCGCTCCTGTCTGCGTCAGGTCCACGTCCCGGGCCTTGGCAAGGCCAAAGTCAACAATCTTGATTGAATTATTATGATCCAATAACAGATTTTCAGGCTTCAAATCTCCATGTATAACTCCATGCCAATTGAGGGTGTTAAATACCTCCTTGGATTTATGGAAGACTTTAAAATTTGCAGAAGCCTACTCAATTTCTTTTAACATATAGAAAATGAAATCTCTTAGCTTTTCTTTCATTTATATTCTTAGAGTTTTAGGAATTATTCTATTTCACAACATGTCAAATATGGATATGGAAAAGTTACAGGACACCTTGTGAATGATATTATATAGCCAAACCAATAAAATCCATCACAACCTTCTGCCATGGTCAACTTTCTTA
>JBGTRP010000051.1:0-16317 GCA_041940685.1 Acanthopleuribacteraceae bacterium | reverse complement strand
TGGCGACTGGAAAGGCACGCTGTTCGTCAACAACCTGTTCGATGAGTTCGCCGAGACCGGCGTCACCGGCACATCTCTGTTCAACCAGACGGTCAGCGGCGCCAACGTCCGCAGCTACTACACCAACGTCCTGCCACCGCGCGCCATCGGCGTCCGGTTCAGCTGGGATGTCTTCTAGGCAGGCCAGCGCATCATGGGATGTGGTCGGGACTTTCGGCGCTGGGCGAAGGCCGGCCCGCTCTCCGTGCAACACAATCGCCAGCGAGGCGGGTGCGATGGTTTCTGGGTCAGGCTGCGAGACCCGGGCCGGTGAGGACCGGGGCGCGGATGCCTTCTTGCCGAAAGGCGCGGAGCACGCGGAGATTGACGTCCGTCTCGAACGTCTTTTCGTACCTGGCATCGAGCACGTAGGCCTTCAGGCGCAGGCGAACCGAAACCAGCGCACTGGAGGCGGCCTGAACGACCTGCACCACGATCGGTTTGGACAACAGGACATAGCGGCTTGAAAGCGCCGCTTCGCGCACGATTTCTTGCGCGCGGTCGAAGTCCTGGTCGATCCCAATGTGAAAATCCATCACCACCTGCATATCCAGCGCGCCGAAGTTCCCGGATGACGTGATGTCGCTGAGAAACTTGGAGTTCGGGATGGTGACCGTGTTGTCGTCGAGCGTCTGCAGCCGCACCGAACGCAGGCCGATGGCCGTGATATCGCCGTAGAACCCGCCGAACTCGACCCGATCGCCGACCTGGAAATTCTGCGTGTAGTTGAGATCCAACTGATAGTGGCTGGATGTCCTACGGGAACCCGCGGGCTCGGCGAAACGAATGGTATCGCTGCTGCTGCCGGTCAGGTGACGGTAGACATTGACGTCCCAAACCTCCCAGGGCTGGCCGGACTGAAAGACGCCGAATGCGCCGACGGAGCCGTTCCAAGGCAAGGTATAGAAGCTGTACAGCTTGATCATGTGGCGGCGGTCACCACGCAGATTGCCTTCCTTGTTATCCCAAAGCTGACGGCCCGCGCCATCGGCCACGTTGGAGGAACCGATGAAGAAGTTGCCGTCGTTTTCGGTGGTGGTGTTGTCCTGATCCATGTTGCCGTAGTAATGGCTCCATACGTAGGTGCCCTTGAAATAGGCTTTATCGCTACGCCATTCGCCGTCCAGGCTCACCTCGTGGTATTTGGAATAACTGCCATCCAGTTCCGCGATCACGTAGCTGGACCCGCCGATTTCATCGCGGAAATCCCCGAGGTTAGGGATGTAGTCGGGTTGGGCGCGGATTTCGTCGGTGTTACCGAAACGAGCGCGCGCATTGTTGTTGGTGTCCTCCCAAAAGTTATGGGAGTAACGGTAGCGGTAATGGGCCTTGCCGGTCCAGCCATTGGGCAAGCTGGCGGAATAACCGGCCACGATTTCATCGGTAGAGCGCGGGGTAAGGCCTTCCTGGAAGAATTTCCCGGATGAGCTCCGCACCTCGGTGGCTCCTAGGAAGTTGCCGTTTACATCGAAAAAGGCATCGATGCGGCGGCCCACCAGGTTGCGCGCCCAGGATGCCGCGCGCGGCAGCGAGGTGGCCGCGGGGTAGTACCGCGACCAGCTGCCGTATACCGTATCGGTTTCGTTAAAGTTCCAAACCGCGCCGAGACGGGGCGCGATTTGCTCATCCCAATCAATTTCCTTCATGGTGTAGGAGGAATTTTGGTTGATGCGGAACCCGCTGACCGCGGTGGGATCTGCTTCGAGCCCTTGTCCAATGAGCTCGTCGTTGCTGGCCATGAAACCCAAATTAAAGGTCCAGTCGCCCCAAGTGATGGTGTCGTTGAATTCGAAGTTCTGCGATTGGAACTCGGAATGCACCACGGCCACGCCGTCACCCAGCGCCGCCTGCAGACTGCCTTGCCAAAAACGAGCCTGGTAGAAGACGTCGGGATTTTCCGAATCCTGTCCACCGATCACGCCGATTTCTCCCCAGCCGTTGGAGGAGCGTTGCAGGTCCTCGCTGTCTTCATAGCGTTGGTAACCCACGTGGAAATCGTGGGTCATATTGCCCGTGGTCAGGAGGTAGTTGTAACCGACTTGGAAGCTTTCGCGGAAAAAATCCTGGTTGTTGATGAGGTCCGCAACACCGACCACCCCGCCACCGTTGCGCACACCGTTTTCAAGGTATCCATAGCGGTCGATCAAGGGAGCGATCGCGGCATTGAATTCGTCCAATCCGTCTCGGGGCACGGGCACGAAGAATTGGCCCTGCCGGTCGAGATTGTTGACGTCCAGACTCCCGCTTCCATCGATAGAGGCGAAGTTACCCAACAGAATATCCGGCCGTCCCGAGGTCTCGTTGCCGAAGTCGGTATATTTGAAGTTCAGCGAGCTTCGGTCGTTGATGATCCAGGATCCCTCGAAGATGCCGATCTCCAGGGTATTGGTGCTCCCCTGTGAGGAAGTCCCCGCGGTAGCCTCACCGCCCACACCGCTGGCCGTCACATCCCGCTCGGAGTCGCGGTAACTGGCATTTAAAGTGAGATTCTCGGTGGGAGAGAAGGTGAGTTTGAAGAAGAGCTCGTCACGGTCGCTTTCAAAGTCGGGAACCTCACCGTAGAGGTTGGCGCGGTTGTCCCGTTGCACCGTGGGCCCGTAGTAAGAGGTATAGAAGAACAACCGGTCCTTGACAATGGGACCACCGATACTGGCCACGGCCCAGGTCTTGTCCTCGTCGCTGACCGCGGAACTGGTGGTGTCCTCATCCTCGGTGAGCCCGGAATCCTGGATTTGAAAGCTGACCTCGCCCTGAAACCGATTGGTGCCGGCCTTGCTGATGGAATTGATGGTAAAGCCGCCCGAGCGGTTGAAATCATAGGCCTTCGCTCCGCCCTTGACCACGGAAATCTCGGCGATATCGTGAGAGGAGGGCTCCGCGCTCAACGTGCCGAACAAGGGCAGGGTCACGTTTACCCCGTCAAAGAGGTAGACATTATCCTGACCGCTCCCGCCCGCGCTCGGTCCCCGCACCACGTCCTCGGTGTACTGCACACCGGGGATGAGCTTGACGAGATCGCGGTATTCCTGGCCGAGGGGAATCTTATCGAATGTTTCGCCGGTAACCGCCGCCTTGAGCTCCGAGGAGGACGTATCGATTAAAGGCACTTCAGCGGTCACAACCAACTCCTCCGCGGAGGCCTCCGGCGACATTTGTACATTCACCACCGTGTTTTGCTGTAACAGGACCCGTGTCTTGCGCTTGGCCGTGGCCATGCCCGACATCGTATAGGTCAACTCATAATTTCCAGGCGGCAGCAGATCGAATCGATAAAAGCCACGCGCATTGGAAACCGTGGAACGGGGCCGCGGCAGGGTATTGCCCTCGGCGGTAATGACCACTCCGGGCAGAGGCGCGCCGTCGCTGGCCGTGACATCGCCGGAAATAGAACCCGTTTGCTGGCCAAAGGCAAAAAAACTCAAAGCCAAAACACATGGATACAATAACCGAAATTTCTTCATGATCCCTCCTCACCTGAACCAATGCTCTTTTGCTATTTTCTCGGCATCCAATGGCGCGGGCAAAAGCCGCTTTCACCCATCCTTCCGCGAAAAGGATCACGGATACAAGCCATACCCGCGCACCGCTCTCCGAATCAAGCGGAATCTCGAAGATTCGTCTCGATGCTTTCGCCAAGAATACCGCATATTGTAATGCCAACTCCTCAAAATGGAAAGGGTTCGTTGCCGAAAGTCTAGAGGCTTCGGGTTATGATTTCTCAACAACTCCCTTTTGTCCTGATATGGAGGTGGCCTTGCTTTTTTGGTTGTGTTGGATATTGGCGGGCGATCCGCATGGGCTCTCGGAACGGGCGGCGGCCAAGACGATTTTACGCGAAATCGGAGCACCGCGTTTGGCGGACAGCTTTTGGGGTGTGGCCGTGTACGCGCCCTGGCGCGATCGCCTGATTTTCGAGCATCATGCCCGGCAAAATTTTCGTCCTGCCTCCAACCTCAAGATCCTCACCACCCTTCTCGCCCTCGAATATCTGGGCCCTGATTTCCGCTTTGAAACGGAGTTCGCCTATACCGGCGAAATTCGGGCCGGCGTCCTGGAGGGCGACCTGATCGTGTTCGGCTCCGGCGATCCCAGCATTTCCGGCAACTACGATGTGGGACAGCCGGACGCCGCGTATTTGCTGGGAACGATCGCGGACAAGCTTTCGGATTTGGGGATTGAAAAAGTTCGCGGGGACATTTTAGGCGTGCTGAGCTTTTTTGACGAACGGGGCATTCAAAAATCTTGGGAGTGGGACGATATCGGCCTGTACTACGCCACGCCCGTCGGGCCGCTGGCTCTGGGCGACGGCTGGATCGATATCCGCCTAACCACCGATGAAAAGGGCGTTCTCTCTCATCGCGCGAAACCCGCCTCGACGCCCGGCCTGACGCTGGAGTTCGAGTTGACCCACGAACCCGGTGAGGAAACGCTGGGCTACAGCCGCGCCTGGAACACCAACTCCCTGGTTTTTAAGGGCAACCTGCCGCCTTGTTCGGATAAGGAAATCACCATCTCAGCCTGGGATCCGGCCATGCAGTTTCTGGCGAGCTTCAAGGACGCCTTGGAGAAGCGGGGCATCGCGCTGGAAGGCGTCTGCCGAACCCTGTACGAGGCGCCGACGACCTTTCAACCCGTGGCCGCGATTTCCTCGCTGAGCCTGGCGGATTTGAGCCAGGTGCTGATGAAACACTCCCAGAACCATTACGCGGATTGTTTCCTGAAGACAACGGCCCGAATGGTAACCGGCGAGGGGAGCTTCGAGAGCGGCGCATCGGTTGCGCGCGAGCTGTTGCGCCACGTAGCGCGCTGGTCGGCGCCGGGCGAGGGTTTCTCCATGCGAGACGGTTCCGGGCTCAGCGCGCAGAACTACCTGAAGCCCATCCAAATCGTAGAGTTATTGCTTCACGGCTGGAACCAACCCTACCGCGCGGCCTGGGTGGCCAGCTTTCCGGTTTTGGGAGCCGAGGGCACCCTCGCCGGACGCGGTATCGAAGATGGATTGGGGCGTGGCCGGGTGTGGGCAAAAACCGGATATATCTTCCGCTCGCGATCGCTGTCGGGCTACCTGCTGACGTGGAGCGGAGAGCCGCTGATTTTTTCTTTTATGACCAACAATTACAGCGTTCCCACCAGCGAAATCAACCGTGTACAGGATCAGCTTTGTGAAATCCTGATCCGGCTCAAACCAAACCGCCGGGCGAAACAACGCCTTCGCCTGCAAGCGCCTGCCCTTCTTTCTCCCTTGGTTCCGGGGCCGTCTCCGCTACCCTGAAGCGGCGATAGATGAAAGGGCCTTCTCGTAGCGGAAAAAGACGCGTTCAATGGAAGCGTCCGCCTGACGCGCGTAGAAACCAATGGGACCAACCCAGGGAATGATCGCGCGATCGAGACCCTGCTTCCGCATATCGCGCAGACAGCGCAGCAGCAGAACCGATCCCAGACCGCGGCCGCGATGAGCTTTGGCCGTACCCATGGGCCCGAACCAGCCATGGCCGATGTTGTTGCAGTCAAAGGCGGCAAAAGCGGCAATCCGGCCATTGAGCAAGGCAAGGTGGAGACTTATCGGCAGATTGAGAAAGGCGCGCGCAGCCTCCGCGCGCCACGCGGGCCAGTGGGCGTCCAGGAAGCGGTTGAACGCGGGTCGATCGCGAGCACTGGCGCGCCGAAATCGGTACTCGCCTTCCGGGAAGCGCGGTTTCGAGCGGGGATCGAAAGCTCGGCCGCACAAACTTACGCCCAGGTTGTAGGTCTGACCGAATTTGCGGTAGCCGTGTTTTTCGAAGAACAGCATGGCGCGGGTGTAACCCACATCCAAACCGGGCCAGAGATAATTGGGCGCCGACTCTCCCAAACGCACGCGTTCCACGCCACGCCCGGAAAGCCGGGCTTCCAAAGCCTGCAACAGACGGGAGCCCAAGCCCAAACCCTGGAAACGCGGCTCCACCGCCATGAGCTTGATAAAACCCAATGGTCGGTTTTGCCCCTGGCGCACCACGCCCTGCGCCCATCCCGCGAGGCAGCCCCGATGCTCCAGTCCCAGGCATAATTCCGCGTCGAAGCCGGGGTCCGCCCACACTTTTTCTTCCAAAATATCCGGGCCAAGGCGATCCCTGGTCAGGGCGCGGTTGAGCAGATCCAACAGCGGTTCACGATCCGCCAACACGAAGGCTTGGGGTTCTTTCAAAGCTCCGTTCATACTCCCTGCCCGCTCGCCCGGCCCAGGTGGGCTTTACTCGACGCCCGTATCCAAAAGCGTCAGGACGCCCTCGTCCACGTCCAACTCGGCCTCGATACCCAAGGGCAGCGTTGTCTGGTCGCTTACATGGCCGATCATCATGCCCCGAATGGTAGGGATCTTCATGGGCTTGAAGCGATCCTCGAACACCTGTTCCAAACTCAGGCTGTTCCCGCTACCCGTGGGTCCGCAATCGGTGAATTTACCCAGAACGATCCCCGCGCAACGCGACAGACAACCAGCCAGCCAAAGATGGGTCAGCATCCCATCGATGCGGTAGGGCGGCTCGCTGATATCTTCCAAAACCAAAATGCGGCCGGTGAAATCGGGTTGGTAGGGCGTGCCCAGAAGTTTGCAGAGCAGCGAGAGGTTGCCGCCCATCAAGGGTCCGCGCGCCTTGCCGGAAACGATCGGCGTCAGGCGATTCTCCCACTCCGCCCGGCCCTCCGCGGGTTCGAAGGCCGGTGGCGCGCCCAAGGAAACCGGGGCCGCTGGCTCCATCAACACTTTTTTGAATTCGGCAAGCGTGTAATCCGAGAAGCTCTGCCTGGCGATTGGACCGTGAAAAACCACCATCCCCGTGTTTTTTTGGACCGCGTGCAATAGGGCGGTCAAGTCGCTGTAGCCAATCAGGGCCTTGGGGTTTTTGCGGATCAGTTCGTAGTCGATCATGGGCAGGATGCGAGGCGTGCCAAATCCGCCGCGCAGGGCCATCACCGCGTGGACCTCGGGATCGGCGAACATGCGGTTAACGTCATCGGCTCGCTGGCGGTCCTCACCGGCCAGGTAACCGTGCCGGGCAAAAAGGTGCTCACCGGGTTTGACGCGAAATCCCATGGACTCGATGATGTCCATCGCGTACCGGATCTCCTCGTTTTCCCATGCGTTGCTAGCCGGAGCGATCAGACCTACCCGATCCCCTTTGGCCAATCGTTTCGGTTTGATGATTTTCCCTCCCCCGCCCCCGGCGGTTCGCTTTTTCCCGCTTGGAAAGGCGTATGGCGCCAAACCCAAACCCAAAACAGATTTCATCCATGATCGACGATGCATCTTTCACCTCTGAAAGCTTAATACGAAGGAAAAATCTCGGCAAGAGGCTGTTCTTTCAAGATTTCCGATGATTGTAACCCCGAGTCCCCGCCGAAAAAAGCCTTTGGTTTTCAATATGTTCCACCTTTCGCATGTGACAAACCAGCGCGGGAAGAATTCAAGCCGAATCGGCAACAGTGTTTTGACCCTTGGGCGGTGATCTCCAAAAGCCATCAGGGCATTTTCAATCGCAAACCCTAAATTACAAGAGAAACAAATCCCAACATGCTTTGTGAAGCACATGCCGGAGTGCCTTGGACCCCACGACCCATGCTTCAACGGGCTGAGACGGGGCGCCGATTGTCCCCTTTTCGATCGAAACCTTTACTGTCACGTCAAGTTTCTCCATAAATAGGGCCAGGTTTCTGTTGCTCTATCTCGAACGTCTGAAAGGCCACTGTTAGATTGTACCCGATACGCTCCTTTATGTGGTTTCGGGCAATTTTGCTTGCCTTTGGCGGACATGAGGAATGATGATTGCTAGCCGCTCTGGCGGCCAAATGCCTTACTCTTGTGTCAAGTTTTCGAAACGCCAAGGCGGCAGGTGAAAACAAAAAGAAACCAGCGGCAAGCGGGGGTAGAGCAAACTCAACTCGCGGCTTGAAACTTGCAACTTGCTGCAGCGGGATGCCGGCAAGCCCTTTTCGGTTCAGCTTGACCGACTGGGCGTCCCCGACTGGGCGTCCCCGACTAGGCGTCCCCGACTAGGCGTCCCCGACTGAGCGTCCCCATCGCATCCCGCTAGGGGTTAAAGATGGGGCGAAGGTGATCCGAGTCATGAAATCGCTGCGGGATTCCGGCCCCAATTTGTTATGATGATAGCCAATACATCCCAAATGAATTCCCCCGCGCTTGGGAATGACATGAAGAAAATCGAGGTGTACCCGTGAACTTCCTGGTGGTGGAGAGTGGCGGCACCAAAACCGACTGGTATTTGGTAAGTGATTCCGCCGACAACCGGGAGCTTCAGACCTCCGGCATGAACCCCAGCCTTGTTGGTCCGGAAGCCATTCGCACGGTAATCTCGACGAAGGTCGCACCCTGGTTGAAGCAAACCAAACTAGATACGATCCATTTTTTTGGAGCGGGGTTGGGCAGGCCTATCGGCCGTATTGAAATGCGCCGCTTGCTGAAGGAAGCCTTGGAAACGGATTGCCAGATTCACGTGAATTCGGATTTGATCGGAGCCGCCTACGCCTGCCTGGGCTCGAGCAAGGGACTAGTCGGCATTTTGGGAACGGGATCGGTTGCCTTCCGCTACGACGGTCAGAGCATTTCGGCGCGCAGGGGTGGTTGGGGATATTTATTGGGCGATGAGGGCAGCGGCAGCGATATGGGTAAAACCTTGCTGCGCAGGCTGCTGGAACGCTCTCTGCCGGAGTCTGTTGCCGAGGCTTACCGCCAGTTCTCGGGCAGAGAGGTCTATCATATTCCCCAGGATCTCTACAGCCGCCCCGAGCCGACGCAATTTTTAGCGCGGCACGTGGCCTTTATCGCCGAGAACCAAAACCTTCCGGAAATTGCCGAGCTTTTGGAATCGAGGATTCGCTATTTCCTGCAAACCCACGTATTGGCCTTGGA
The DNA here is from genome assembly GCA_041940685.1 of Acanthopleuribacteraceae bacterium. Taxonomy (GTDB): domain Bacteria; phylum Acidobacteriota; class Holophagae; order Acanthopleuribacterales; family Acanthopleuribacteraceae; genus JBGTRP01. The sequence continues at coordinate 7,373 of JBGTRP010000051.1, read as the reverse complement.
ACCGGGGCCCGATGAGAAGCTCGTGTTCACGGGGGGCGTGGCCCGCATTTTCAGCGAGACCCTGACTCGAATCTGCGTGACAGAGGGGTTGACCAACGTCAAGGTGTTGAAGGAAGCGCCCATTCGGGCCATTGTCCGTTTCTTGACGCAATTCCCCGTCCCCAAACTCAAAACCGCCGAGGAGGCGGAGATCGTCAACCGCGCCCCGGCCGAGTAGTTGCGAACCCACGGTCTGGTGGCTGCCGATGCTTTTTCGGAAAAGCCCAGGTAAAATTTCCTTAAAACATGAGCGTTCGGATTGACCCCCGCCAAGCATTGACCTATGTTGACTCAGGGTTTTGGCCGGGTCCGCAACAGGAAAGCCGCAACCAAGACTCGCGAAAATTCGGCCGCTCCTTGGCGATGGAATGAGTGAAGCACCCACGAGATCTGACCCTGAAGGCAAGATTGTTTTTCGTGTAGAAAATTTGGTAAAAATCTACCAAATGGGCGAGGTGCAGGTGCGGGCCTTGCGCGGCGTGGATCTAGAGTTTCACGGAGGCGAGTTTTCCGTATTGCTGGGGCCCTCGGGCAGTGGCAAATCCACGCTGCTTAATATATTGGGGGGATTGGACATCCCCACGAGCGGGCGGGTGCTCTATCGCGACCAGGAGCTTTCCAAGGCCGTCGACTCGGAGCTAACCCAATTTCGCAGAAGCCACGTGGGATTCGTGTTCCAGTTTTACAACCTGATCCCAAGCCTGACGGCGCGGGAAAACGTGGCCCTGGTGACCGAAATTTCGCCAAACGCCATGCCTCCCGAGGAAACGCTGCGCTTGGTCGATCTGGCCGACCGCATGGACCACTTCCCCTCTCAACTCTCGGGCGGAGAGCAACAGCGCGTGGCCATCGCGCGCGCCATCGCCAAACGCCCGACAATCTTGCTCTGCGACGAGCCAACCGGCGCCCTGGACATCAAAACCGGGATCGTGGTCCTGCGGGTGTTGAACCGCATCAACCTGGAGTTGGGAACAACCACGGTAGTCATCTCCCATAACCAGGCCATTGCGGGGATGGCCGACCGCGCGTACTACATGGCCGATGGCAGGATCGCGAGGGTGGAGCAAAATCCACACAAGCTGGATGTGGAGGAGCTCAATTGGTGAGAGATTACGCGCGCACCAATGCCCGGTGCAATCAGATGCCGTGCCGGGACCGTCCCCGGAATATCACCATGACGCCCACGATTCGAACCTCACGAGGAAAGCGGCCATGAGGATGCTGGACCTCAAGCTAGCGCGAGACATTTGGAAGATGAAGGGCCAAGTCCTGGCCATCGTCCTCGTGCTGGCCGCGGGCATCGCCATGTTCCTGATGTCGCTTTCCACCTACTGGTCGCTCTACCAAGCGCGGGAGCGCTACTACCAGGAGTACCGCTTTGCCGATGTGTTTGCCGGCCTCAAGTCGGCGCCCCTATCCGTGAGGGACCGCATCGAGGAAATACCGGGGGTCTCCCTGGCTCACACACGCATCGTACGCGATGTGAATTTGGACATGGCGGGGATAGATGAAATTTCCACGGCGCGGCTGGTCTCCATTCCCGTTCCTCATCGACCGGCGCTCAATGACCCCTATCTGCGCCAGGGACGGTATCCCGAACCCGAGGACGAATCGGAGGTGCTGATCAGCGAGCTCTTCGCCGAGGCCAACCAGCTCTCCGCGGGCCAAAGCATCACCGCCATCATCAACGGCCGGCAAAAGACCTTGGAAATCGTGGGGATCGCGCTATCGCCCGAATACATTTTTGCCATCAAAACCGGAAACGCCTTTCCCGACAATTTGCGTTTCGGTATTTTTTGGATGGGGGAAAAGGCGCTGGAGGCGGCCTTCAATATGGAAGGCGCTTTCAACGATGTGACTCTCAGGTTGAGCCGGGATGCGAACCTGGAGGATGTGATCGAACGGCTCAACCGCATCCTGGAACCCTATGGCGGCCTGGACGCCCATGGCCGTAAGGATCAGCTCTCGCACTGGTTTCTGGAGAGCGAGTTTCAGCAACTGAGGAATATGGGCTATTTCATTCCCATTATCTTTTTCGCGGTCGCCATCTTTCTACTGAACATTGTCCTTTCGCGCATTATCCGCGCCCAGCGCGCTCAAATCGGGGTTTTGAAGGCCTTTGGCTATACGGACCACACCATTGCCCTGCATTTCCTGAAACTCGTGGTGTTGGTGGTAATCGCGGGCACCATTTTAGGCGGCCTGGCCGGGGCGCGGCTCGGCGCCGGGCTCACGGGGCTTTACGGCGGCTTTTATGTGTTTCCCGCGGTCCATTACCGGCTGGGAGCACAACTGGTTATCCTCGCGTTCTTCGTCAGTCTGGGCGCCGCCATTCTGGGAACCTTATCCTCGGTTCGAGACGCCGCGCGGCTCCCGCCCGCGGAGGCCATGCGGCCCGAGGCGCCCGCGACCTTTCGCCCCACCCTGCTGGAGCGCATGGGGCTGGGCCATGCCCTTTCTACCCAGGTACAAATGATTTTACGGCAAATGGAACGGCAACCCTTGCGCACCCTGTTCTCCATGCTGGGCATCTCTCTGGCCGTGAGCCTGGTGGTATTCGGCCGTTTCAACGCGGACGCGATTTACTACCTGATCGAGGTGCAATTCAACAAGGTTCAACGCCATGATGTGAATCTGGTGTTTTACGAAAGCAAAGCCTACCGCGCCTTCCATGAGGTGGGCCATTTGCCCGGCGTGATCCGGGGCGAGGCCACGCGGGCGGTTCCGGCCCGATTGCGGTTCGGGCACCGCACCCGCAGGGTTTCGATCTCGGGAATTCCGGAAAACCCCGACCTCCTGCGCCCGCTTGACAAGCATCTGAACCTCATCGAACCGCCGGAAAACGGAATGGTCTTGGGACGCAAGTTGGCCGAGGTGCTGGGCGTCAGCCCCGGGGAGATGGTGAGGGTGGAAATCTTGGAAGGCAAACGCGGCAAAGCCGAAGTGCGGGTCACGGGTTTGGTGGATGAGTACATCGGGGCCAACGCCTACATGACTCTTGCGAGCGTCAACCTGTTGATGGGCGAGGATCGCAACATTTCAGGGGCCTACCTTCAGGTTGACGCCACGCGCATGAACGACCTGCAAGCCAAGCTCAAGGAAAAGCCCGCCATCGCCGGGGTAACCACCAAGATGTCATCGCTGGAAAGCTTTAAGGAGACCATGGCTCAAAACATCCTCACGATCACCATCTTCAATATCATTTTCTCATGCATCATCGCATTCGGCGTGGTCTACAACAGCGCGCACATGAGCCTGGCCGAACGGAGCCGCGATCTCGCCACCCTGCGCGTATTGGGGTTTACGCGCGCGGAGATTTCCTTCGTCCTGTTGGGCGAACTCGCCCTACTCACCCTGGCCGCCATCCCCCTGGGTTTCCTGCTGGGAAGCGGATTCGCCTACCTTCTGTCGTTGGGTTTTCAAACCGAGCTTTTCCGCATCCCCTACGTGCTCACGCCTCCCACCTACGGCATCGCCGCGATCACGATCATCATTAGCGCGGTCATTTCGGGCATGGTAGTGCGCCGCAAGCTCGACCGGCTGGACCTCTTGGCAGTCCTCAAGACGCGAGAGTAAGCGAAACCAATTGGAGTCATGTGAACTATGAAAAAATCAAGCTGGAAATATGTCGTCATCGGTCTGATCCTCGTTTTGGCGATCGCCTACGCCTTCGTCCCCCGGCCCGTCCTGGTCGAGCTGGCCGAGGTCCGCCGCGGCGATCTGGAGGTCAGCGTACAGGAAGACGGCAAAACGCGGGTGGTGGACCGGTTCGAGATCACCGCGCCCATCTCGGGCCGGCTCCTGCGCATCCCGCTCAAGCCCGGCAACCCGGTGAAGGCCGGTGAAACGAGAATCGCGACGATCCTGCCTCACGACCCCGAACTGCTGGACCCGCGGACCAAGGCGCGGGCGGAGGCGGAGGTCAAGAGCGCCAAGGCGAATCTGGCAAAAGCCAAGGAAGAATTGAATCGCGCGGAACAGGCATTGGAATTGGCGGTCTCGGAGCTGAAACGCAAACGGGGTTTGGTCCAAAACCAGTACATCACTCAGGAAGCGCTGACCGCGGCGGAATTTCAGGTCAATATCCGGGAAGCGGAGAAGCGCGCGGCCGGACAGGCGGTTTCCGTGGCCACGTTTAATTACGAACAGGCCAGGGCCGCCCTAATTCAAGCCGGCGACCCGGGCGGCAAAGGCGGCGCGGGCTTCGCGTTATACGCGCCCATCGACGGCAAGGTCTTTCAAATTTTCAAGGAGAGCGAAGGATTTGTAGCCTCGGGAACGCCGATCATGGAGTTGGCCGATCCAAATGATCTGGAGGTGGTGGTCGATCTTCTTTCCAAGGACGCGGTCAAGGTTGCGGCCGGCGCCGATGTCTACCTGGAGCATTGGGGCGGCGAGCATCCCATCAAGGGTCGCGTCCGCTGGGTAGAGCCATCGGGTTTCACCAAAATTTCAGCCCTTGGCGTGGAAGAACAGCGAGTCAATGTGGTCATCGACTTTGCCGGACCTCCCGAGGAGCGCCAGGGTTTGGGCGATGGCTACAGAGTGGAAGCGCGCATCGTGACCTGGCGCGGCCGCGATCTGCTGCTGGCGCCAACGAGCGCGCTTTTCCGCGACGGAAGCGATTGGGCGGTCTTCTTGGTCCGGGAGGGGCGCGCCGCGCTCACGAGAGTGGAAATCGGTCAGGAGAACGGACTTCAAGCCGAAATTTTGAAGGGGCTTTCCGCTGGCGACCGGGTCATTGTCCATCCCGGGGACTTGGTCAAGGAGGGCGTCAAAATCGAAGAGGAATGAGCTGGGCCCGATTTTCACCAGGTCCCGGGATCAACCTTTTTGGCGCGACGCCCAAGGCCCGAATCCTCTCAAAGCCCCTTTTCCACAAACCATTTTAGAAGATCCCGCGCCCACCCTTCGCCAGGCTGCCCGGGAGGCCCTCGGCCACGGCCGGTAGATCAGGGGATTTCCAAGCGCCAACGGTATACAAATACCGCGTCTTTTTTGAGCGAGGAGAGCAGAAGAAAGTTGACCACGCCCCGATTCGAGGGCGGATCACCGTCCGCATCAGCCCGCTTGGGCGGATCTATTCCCGGGGACGTCCGCTCCCCGGGGACGAACAGCCAGTCCTTGGCGGATTGTTCCTCTCCAGAGGAAAATGGAATGATCGAGAGTTTCAACCATAGACGGTGGCCGACCCTCGACTCGGGGAAACGCCTCAGAAGCTCCAGATTGGGATCACACCACCAGGTTTTCAAATCTAGCCAACCCTTAAAAACCCAAGTGCGCGCCGGATCTCCGGTCGCGGAAACCCGAAGGTAGAACACTTCGTCCCAGGGCTCGTAGCGAACTTCCAGCACCACATCGGCCTTGGTTTTGGATGAAAAAGCGCTCTCGCGGATCAAGGCCTCGAACACGAAGGTCACGGTCAACCCCGAGTAGAGGTGCCCGCGGACCCGCGGCTCCAGCAGCAGGCTCTCGGGCAAGGCCACCCTCAGCCCCTCACCTCTGAACAGAACGGGTTTGTCCGAACCGGATCGGGCCACCAGCAACCAGGAGGTCATCAACAGGTTCAAGACGAACACGCGGGCCTCTCCATCATGGCAGGGAACTCGAAAAGTCAGAATCCAGGTGGTGGCGGTAGCTGAAACGCACGGTCCCCCATTTGCCGCGATAGGCCAGGGAAGCGGTCAAATTCCAGGTTTTGGATTGGGTTCGGAGGCTCAACGGCTCAAAATCGGAAAAATCTTCTTTAAGGCGGCTGTAACTGTAAGAAAACCGGGTGTGCAGCTCCAGGAACAGGGAACGGTGACGGCGGTAGGAAACCCCCTTCAAAACGTCGATCCGGTAACCGGTATCGACCCGCGCCACGCCGCTAAGGCTGCGCAGAGAAAAGAACCGGGTTTCACTCTCGGTCCGTTCCCGCCGATAAATCGGGTAGAGCTCGGTCGAGAGGAACAGGGATTGATTGGGCCTCAGCCTCCAATATTGTTCCATGCTGGCCAGGCCGTAATGGCCGTGAGCGGAGGAACGTTCCCGAATGGAAAAAGGAAAGATCTCCCGCTTCCCCGAACTGGTCTCGAACCCGTAACCCAGACGCAGGATGAATCCCTGAACCGGCATCCAGGCGTCGTCGGTCGTGTTCCTTTCCCAAAATGCCTCATGCCGCCATTGGTCACCATCGGCGCGACTATGCGGCCCGGCGTCATTCTCAGGAGGTGGGTTTCGGTTTTCCAGAGCCGCGCTTCGGTAATCGTGTTGAAAGCGAATCCAATCGCCCCGCCCCAGGGGGATGCTCAACTTCAACGAGGGGTTCAGTTCAGGAGACAAAACCCTTTCAAGCCCCGCCACCCTTTCGGATAGGCGCGGCAGCCATGCGAGCTGGAAATCCAGGAACATGCCCTTCCCCAGCAGATCGAAATGACTGTAGCCGGCCACGAGCCGGTCCCGTTCGAGGCGTTCCTCCTCGAACCAGGAGAGCGCGGGCTCCAGGGATGCGTACACCATTTGACTTTGAGAGAAGAATCGTCTGACGCCAAGGGACTGAACCTGCGACACGGAGGTAGAACGGTCGGCGGTCTCCCGGTATTCGGCATCAAAATCGCCGAACAGCCAGGGAAAGGCCGCCACTTGGATTTCCAGGACGTATCGACCCCTTTCACTGCCGCGCGAAAAGTAGAGCTCGGCGCTCCGCACGAAGGCCAGCCGTTTCACTCTGCGCAAGGCCATTCCCAACTCTTTTTCACTATACACCAGCCCGGTTTTCAGGCGCGCCGCGGCGAGCACGACGGCAGCGGGAACCTGGCGCGAGCCCGTAACCCGCACCTCCTCGATCAGGAAACGGGCTAGTGGGAGGGGCGCATCGCTTCCTTGCACAGATTCTGATAAGAAGAGAGAAAGGATTAAAATCCAGTTCAAGCCCCGATCCTTACGGCAGAATATGCCGGTTTTAGCATGAACCGAGCCAAATCAAAGGCCGCGAGCGACACAAATTTCTCCGGGCGCGGCTCATGGGACAAGAACAAGCCGTATCTTTTTGTATACGGTAGCGTACACCGGACCAGACGCTTTCCATTTAGAATTGGGAAGCGATTTCCGGTTTCCAAAGGCGCCGAAGAGGTAGGCCCAATCCGATCCGCGTCAATGTCCATTCCCGCCTCCGATGCCTAAATTTTAGAAAACGGGTTTCTGAACCATATTGGAGCGGCCTTTGCTTTCATGATTCAGCATCCGCGAGCTCAAGCCTCGATTTGGAGGAGCACTCTTGAAAACCCTGGCCCCGCATCTATCGGAATACTCTGCACGACGGTGGTCGAGAACTGGGTGACTTCGACTTCCTG
>JBGTRP010000050.1:0-16538 GCA_041940685.1 Acanthopleuribacteraceae bacterium | reverse complement strand
TCCACCTCGATATCATCGAGGAATCCCTTGGTGCCCACATAAAGGATTACGATCTGCTTTTCCACGGGAATCGGTTTGTACTGACCCTGCTTGAGCAGTTCGGTCAACCGCTGGCCGCGACTCAACTGGGCCCGCGTGGACTTGTCCAAATCGCTGCCGAACTGTGCGAAAGCGGCCAACTCGCGGTACTGAGCCAGGTCGAGGCGAAGGGTGCCGGCCAATTTCTTGACCCCTTTGGTCTGCGCGGCGCCCCCGACCCGCGAAACGGAAAGTCCCACGTTTACGGCCGGACGCTGTCCGGAGTTGAACAGATCGGCCTCCAAATAGATTTGACCGTCGGTTATGGAGATCACGTTGGTGGGGATATAGGCGGAAACGTCGCCGGCCTGGGTTTCGATGACGGGCAGGGCCGTCATGGAGCCCCCTCCGCGCTCATCGCTCAGCTTGGCGGCCCGCTCCAGCAGGCGCGAGTGAAGGTAAAACACATCGCCCGGGAAGGCCTCGCGTCCGGGCGGACGGCGCAGCAGCAGGGACAGTTCCCGGTAGGCGGCCGCCTGCTTGGAGAGGTCATCGTAGATGATCAGCACATGCTTGCCGCGGTCCATGAAATACTCGCCCATGGCGCAACCGCTGTAGGGCGCCAGGAACAGCAGGGGCGAGGGCTCGGAAGCGGTCGCGGAAACCACGATGGTATGACCCATGGCATCGAATTCTTCCAACTTGGCGACAACCTGTGCGACCGTCGAACGCTTCTGCCCGATAGCCACGTAAATGCAGATCACCCCGTTACCCTTTTGGTTGATGATGGTATCCAGCGCCACCGCGGTCTTCCCGGTTTGCCGGTCGCCGATAATCAACTCCCGTTGGCCGCGGCCGATAGGGATCATGGCGTCGATGGACTTCAACCCGGTTTGCAGCGGCTCGTGAACCGATTTTCGGGAAATGATGCTGGGGGCGATGCGTTCGACCGGATTGTAGCCGTCATTGTTGATGGGACCCTTTCCATCGATGGGATTGCCCAAGGCGTCGACCACCCTGCCGACCAGTTCATCGCCCACGGGCACCGAGGCAAGCCGCTCGGTGCGCTTGACCGTATCGCCCTCGCGAATTTTTTCGCCGCCGCCGAACAGAACGGCGCCCACGTTGTCTTCTTCCAGGTTCAGCACCATGCCCACCACATCGTGGGGGAATTCCAGCAGCTCACCGGCCATGGCTTTCTCCAGGCCATGCACGCGCGCGATTCCGTCGCCCACGGCAATCACCGTGCCGACCTCGGAAACCTCGACGCCAGACTCGTAACCCGCGATCTGATCCTTGATGATCTGACTGATTTCTTGAGCTCTAATGTCCATCTTGATTAATTCTCCTTCACCAATTCCTTGCGAAGCCTGCTGAGCCGGCCGCTGACGCTGCCATCGTAAATAAAGCTACCCACGTGGGCGATCGCCCCTCCCAGAATGGAGGCGTCCACTTCCGCGCTTACCCGAACACGGGCATCGAGCGCCTGTTCCATGTTGTTTTGAAACGCGGCCATCTCATCCTCGGAGAGAGGCGCCGCGGTGGTCAGACGCACGGACCGGGTCCGCGTGCGCTCATCCAGGCTCCTGGTCACCGCGTCGCGTACATGCGAGAGGATGCCCAAGCGGCCGTTCAAGGCCAAGACCGAGTGAAAGCGCCGCACGGTTTCACCCAAATTCATTTTCGCGCCAATCGATTCGGCCACCGCCGCCTTGGCCTGGCCGGACACGGTGACATTGGCGAATAGCGCGTTCAGTTCCGCGTTTTGGGCAACCAGATCGCAAAATGCGTAAAAACTCTCCACCTGATCGCTTGCTTTTTTTTCTTCGAGCGCATCGAGAAACGCCCTGGCGTATCGAATCGCCACCCTGCCGGCACTCATGACTTCGCCCCCAAACGCTCGCTGAACTCGGCAAACAGCCGAGCGCGATCCTGATCGGTTACCGTTTCCGAGATCATTCGTTGGGCCTCATCCACCGCCAACTCGGCAATGAAAGCCTTGAGGTCCAGCAGCGCCTCCCGGCGCATATTTTCTATTTCCGCGTTGGCCTGCTCCAAAATTCGGGCGGCTTCCTGCTCGGCCTGGGCGTGAATTTTTTCGCGCTCCTGCTCGGCTTCATGCTTGGCCTGGGCCTCGATTTCGGCCAACTCCTCATCCAGCTTGGACATTTTCTCTTCGATTTCGTCCAGGCGCCGCTTCGCCTCTTCGCGGCTCTTCTCCGCGATTTCCAAAGATTCGCGAATGGTTTTCACGCGATCGCCGAAAAATTTCTTAATCGCCCCGCCCAGAAGGTAAAAAAGCCCGCCGAAAAAGATGGTGAAATTCACGATGCGGGCTATGAACTCCACGATATCGAAATGGTGCTCGCCGCCTTCCGCGGCCAACACGGGCATCGCGCAAATCACGAAAATCAAGGAAAAAGACAGTTTGATAACTTTCTGTTTCATCCAAACACTACCTACCACCCGAGAGTGTATCGATAAAGGAACCAGCAACCGCTACCGGAATCAGGCCGATTTTCTCGACAAAACCGAGGATACAATCTCCTTCGCTATGGCTCCTGTTTCGAGCTTTAGCGAGCTTTTGGCCTCGTTGACCTGTTGGCCGAGCTCGGTCGCGGCGGCCTGGACCATCCCCATGGCGCGCTCCTTGGAAGAAGCGATGATCTCATCGCGAACCATCTCGGACTCCTTGAGAAGTTGCTGTCTTTTGCTCTGGGCCTTGCGCCGCGCATCCACGTGCGCGGCCTTGTAGGCGGCCAAACTGTCTTCTACGGTTTTCAACGATTTGTCACGAGCTTGAGAACCCTCGTGAATTTGCTTATTGCGTTCGTCCAACACCGCGACTAGCGGTTTGAAAATCAAATTGTTCAGGACCGCAATCAGGATCAAAAAAATCGCCGCGATAATCAACAGGCTGCTGTTGATCTGCATCGGCTCGGGTAAACTGCTGATGATTTCTTCCATTTTGAAAACTCGAACCTTGCCCTTCGCCAACTAGCATTCGTTGGAATTGCCTGACAGCTTCTTCCTCTCCCAAAACGCCATGGAAAGTAACACACTAAACCTACCCTGTCAAACCAAAACGGAAAGGAAAATGGCCGCTCGGAAAGGATCAATTCGCCCGGGCCCGCGGGACCTCGAAGCGCGCGCGGGCAGCGGCTGGCCGGGGCTCAGGGGATCCGCTTTTCAAGATCCTGCCAGTGGAGGAATTCCAGCGTTCCCTGATCGCGGTCGAATAGGCTGACCCGCTGCCCGCTGAACCAATCCGGCAACACCTGAAGAAACCGTCCATCCCCGTCCGAATAACGGTATTCCTGGTGAAAATGACCCACCAAAATATGCTTGAACCCGTCGGCGAACTCGCGCTCGGCAAAGGCGGCCAGTTCGGGTCTGGGCAAGCCGATGCGAAAGTCCTTATTGGTTTTCTTGAGACCACGGTTGAGGCGGTGAACCAAGCTTGCCCCGAAAGGCAGCACGCGGGCCAGACTCCTGGCGTAGGGGTTTTTGGTGATTTTGCGGAAACGCAGGTAGTTTTTATCCCGCTGGTTGATCTGATCGCCATGGGTCAACAACAATCCTTCGCCCCGATCCTGCCACCGATCACCGACCGCCCAGCTAAAACATTCGCTCCTGTTCTCGGCCACAAAAAATTCGTGGTTGCCCTCTACAAAACCGATTCGGCGCCTCGCGCTTTGTGCTTTACACCAGCGCAGGAATCTCTTTTGGATGGATTCCTCGTATCGCGGCAGGGAAACCCATAGCTCGAAGATATCCCCCATGAACACCAGATCCCGGTCCAAACGCGCCAACATATCCAGCATTTCGAAAAAGGGCGCGGCGTTTTGGTTGGATACACTAACATGCGAATCGGCTACCAATATCAAGGTTTTCCGCCTCCATCCCGGGAAATGAGCACGGGCTCAAACGAGCTGCCGTGATTTCCGTGCCGGCTAATATTATTCAAGCATTCATGGCTTTGACTTGGCGCTAAAATTTGCATAAAATAATCGTCGATTCCCGCAAAAACACAAAGGTTGGTGGTTATGTCTCGCTGGGGTGAGGAAGAAAAGAAAAGCAAGGGACTGGTCAGTTGTTTCGTGGCGCTGGCGATCTTGAGTATTTTCTCTTATGCGTTTTATGTCAATTACAGAAATCTCGAGGGACGGCGCCAGTTGGAAAAAGATATGCAGGATATTATCCGCCTGGGTTATCGCAAGGATGAGAACAAGATGGTCGGCGAGATCGTCTCCGCGGCGGATAAGTTGGGTTTGGTGCTGGAAACCGAGGATGTTTCCGTCATCAAGTCCAGGGACCAAAACGGCAACTACAAGGTCGACGCGCGCATCGATTTCCGTTTCGAGCTCGACCTCCTGATCACGAACTACGAGGTGAACATTCCCATCATAGAAACGGTCACCCTCATTTTATAGGCGCCCGACTCGCGCGACCGCCCGCGGTCCGCATATCTTAGCGCAACTTATGGCGTTTCATCATCTCGCTGAAGGTGGTGGTTTTAAGCCCCAGCAAATGAGCCGCCTTTTTCTGAACGCCCTCGGTTTTTTCCAAGGCCTTTATAATAATCGACTTTTCATACATTTGAATCTGCTCGTGGAACTTGATGCTGCCATTGAGTTCGGGAATCGCCGCGGCGATTGATCCCGACTTTTTCTGGAACTGCGGCGGCAGGAGTCCCATGTCGATCAGGCCTTCGCGCGAGAGCACGACCGCCCTTTCAATCAGATTCTCCAACTCTCTGACGTTTCCCGGCCAGCGATAGGCCTCGATGGCCGACATGAAACCGGGGTCCACCTTGGTGATTTCCTTGTGATTGCTCTTCTCGAACTTGCGGATGAAGTGATCCACCAGCAGAGGCAGGTCACCGGTTCGTTCCCGCAAAGCGGGTAAATGGACCTCGATGACATTGAGCCGGTAGTACAGGTCTTCACGGAACTTGCCCTCGCCGACCATTTGCTCCAAATCCGCGTTGGTCGCGCAAATCAGCCGCACATCCACCCGAACGGTCTGCGTCGAGCCCACGGGCATAAACTCCTTCTCTTGAATCACGCGCAGAAGCTTGGCTTGGATTTCCAAATCGATATTGCCCACCTCGTCCAGGAAAAGCGACCCCTTGTTGGCAAGCTCGAAAAGACCCTTTTTATCCGACAATGCGCCGGTGAACGCGCCTTTCACATGACCAAACAATTGGGATTCCAGCAGGTCGGTGGGAATGCTGCCGGCATTGACGGCCACGAAAGGCTTCGTCCTGCGCGGGCTGTTGTGGTGAATGGCGCGGGCGATCAGTTCCTTGCCCGTGCCGCTTTCGCCGCGAATCAGGATGGTGGCCGTCGAGGGCGCGGCCTGGCGAATGAGTTCGAAAACCGCGGCCATGGAGGGTGAGTTTCCGATGATGTTTTCAAAGCCGTAGCGATGGTCTAAACGCCTCTTGAGTTCGAGGTTCTCCTGAACGAGGCGCCGTTTTTCGAGCGCCTTCTTCACGATCAACAAGACCTGATCGTTGTTGAAGGGTTTGGGAAGGTAATCGAACGCGCCCGCCTTCATGGCCTCCACGGCCGTGTCCACCGAGGCGTATGCGGTTACCACGATCACCGGGGTGTCCGGCGCTACCTGTCGCGATTTTTCCAGCACCTCGATGCCCGAGGCGCCCGGCAGCATGAGATCGGTAATGACGACATCGAAATCCTGTGTTTTGTCCAGTTCTTTGATCGCATCGTCCCCTCTTCCCCGCTCGTGGACCTGGTAACCCGCGGGCTGGAACAACCGTTTTAAAACGTCTCTAACTACCGGCTCATCTTCAACGAGCAGGATTTTCACATCGGAGCTTGCCATAGATTCCACCCCATTTTCAGGAAATCATCGATTCGAATCGAGCCAATGGATGCAAAATTTTGACCAAATCCTTTGGACCGCCTTCTCCCGCCATGGTCGATCGCGGCCGGATCCTCCCGCGCGCATCGGCGCCGGCAATAATTTCGAAGCAGCCATCACTTCACCACCTCGGCCTCATCCTTCCGCGCACCCTGGCCCTGCGGGGCGGCTTTGCCCCGCGCCGGAAATTGAATGGTGAAGGTGGTTCCGCCCTCCGGGCGGCTCTTCACGTCCACACTGGCGCCGTGGTCTTGGAGAATATTGAAGACGACCGACAAACCCAAACCCGTTCCCTTGCCCACCTCCTTGGTGGTGAAGAAGGGATCGAAGATGCGGGTTCGGGTTTCCATATCCATGCCGACCCCGGAATCCCGAAACCAAATCACCACGCGGGAGGCGTCTTCCACGATTCCTATCTCCAACCGACCGCCCTCGGGCATGGCGTCCATGGCGTTGACGATCAGGTTTACGAACACCTGCTGAATCTGATTCGCGTAACCCTCGATCAGGGGCTCGCCCGAGGGCTCCCTCACGGTTACCTGAACCTTGTGTTTCTGAATTTGGTGGCTGAGGAAACGCAGGGTTTGGTTGAGCACCGTCAGCAAATCCACGGCGCCCTTGGGCGCGGATTCCTTACGGCTGAAATTCAGTAGTTCGTTGACGATGTTGGCCGCCCGTTGGCTCTGCGCCATGATGAGGCTCAACAGTTCTTTTTGGTCAGTATCCAGGTCCGCATCCTTCACCAGGATTTGGCTGTAACTGGTAATGCCCGTGAGCGGCGTGTTGATCTCATGGGCCACCCCCGCGGCCAGCAGTCCGATAGAGGCGAGCTTTTCCTGCTGCTGCAACTGCTCTTGGACTTTTTTCTTTTCTCGAATGTCCTCTACCAGGTAGAGCGTTCCATACACCACATTTTCCTTGGTTTTCAGCGGGGTGCGCTGAGTCTCCAGGATCAGGTCCTGCCCATTGCCATTGGTGAAGTCGCCCTCCATGGTGAAGCCGGAACGCACCTGCCGCTGGTTGCGGATTTTGCCCTGGTGGAACAGGTCCTCAAAGGTTTTCCCCAACACCGCATCCTTGGCCAACCCGGCCAACTCGGCCAAGGCGCTGTTACAGGAAACCGCGCGCCCCATCTCATCCGTGGTCAGAATGCCGATGCGCGAAGATTCAATGATGTTCTCGTTGTATTCCTTGAGTTGCATAATGCTGTGGGCCTTCTGATTCACCGCCTGGTAGAGATCCATGTTCTCCATAAGCACATTGCACTGGTTGAGCAGGCTCTCCAGCAAACGCAACTCTTCGGGCGAAAGGTTGCCGTCGCCGCCTTCCATGGAGAACGCGATCAAGGCGGTCAACTTGCCGGTCACCCGAATGGGGCAGATGTAGTCGTTGGCCAAAAACGGGTGTTCGCCCTCCAGGGCCTTGGTCTCGCATTCATGCCCCCGAATAATCTCACCCGCGAGTAATTCGGGATGGTGCTGATCGAAAAGGATCGTCCGTTTTTCGTTCATGGTATCAATCGATTTAAAGACACGGTCATGTTCCCCCACCTTGAAAGCCATGCCCTTTTCCAGGGCGAAAGCCTTTTTGATGCGGGTGAGGATGATGTAGAGGAACTCGTCGATATTGGTATCGGCCCGATTGATGCCGGAAAAATCGGAAAGCACCTTGATCGATTCAAAGCGTTTGCCATAGATCAGGCGGTCCATCAGCTCCGCCACATAGCGTTTGAGCGGACTGTAAGAAATGGCGGCAAACATGATGCCGATTCCCAGGACAATGGTTTGTCCATCCGAGCTGATTCTGGCCCCCAGCAACACCTGGAAGATCCCTAAAAACACAAAATAGCCCAGCAGCAACGCAAACACGACAACGAAATAGACGCCCACTTTTTTGCCGATATCGCCCAGGTAGAGATCGCCCCGCCGGCTCCAGTCGAAAACCAGCGCCAGGGGAAGGAAGAGTGGGGCGATGCCCGCGATGGTGGAAGAGGAGGGAAAATCTAGCCGCCAAAGCGTCAGGGCGAAAGGCACCCAGGAAACGGCCCAAAAAAAGGAAAAATTTTTCTTTTCCTTGCCGCGCATTTCAGCGAGTACGATCAGCAGCAACACCGCAAAAATGATCAGGGCGCCGCCCCATCCGCCGCGAATCGCGTTAATGGTCTCCAAAAAGTCCGCGCCCAGCTTTTCCGACCCCCACCAGGTGACGAGGAACAACCAGTGAATGAAAAAGACCATCAGCAGAAGGCTGGGAATCCAGTGCAGCGCCTGCAGAAACGGCAACCAGCGGGAACGGGCCAAGCACTGGTTGAGCGCGACCCCGGCCAGCGCGGAGGGCAAAAGCATCATGCCCACCTCATCCAAGGCGAAGCTGATCCAGTCCAGCAAAGCAAAACGGTCGGTGGGGTGAAAAACAAAGGTGAGAAACACAAAAAAGCAAAAGGTGATCAGGGAGCGTTTGGACCCGTAAATGACGTCCTGGCTCAGGATGAGCAATAGAAAAATGAGGTAGACGAATCCTGAAACGGCGTACAGATAATACTCGCGGTTGGCGCCGTCCTTTAACCCGCGAATGGTCACCCAGGGCTCGTATGTATTGCCCGACCGCTCCAGGATGTAGAGGTGCTTCGAACCGATTGGCAGTTCGTAGAGATAATCCAAATACTCCCCGTAGGCATTCTCCGAGGAGAAGAGCTGATCGTCGATGCCGAGCAGCACATCGCCGATTTGCAACCGGGTCTCGGCATGTTTATCCGTGTCCAGGACAACCAGCTTTCCCTTGTCTTCGGCCCACTCCGCACCGTCGGTGGGCCGCTGGAAGGTAAGGTTGTGGACGATATTCATCAGGCCCACGACGACCAGAATGATGAGCAGCGTGTAGTCCAGCGATCTGCTTTTTTCAGCCCAGTATCTTTTCAGCTTTTCAAGCATGGTCCCGGCTCGTTTGCGCGGCGCGGGTTCAGGTCAGGAACCAATGGCTTCGCCTGGCGGTCCCGGCCGCGGCGTTGGGGGTTGGGGAAAGGGCCGCGTTTCCGGCATCAGAGAGGGATGTTGCCGTGTTTTTTGGGAGGCAGGGTTTCCCGCTTGTTTTCCAGCATGCGCAGGGCGCGAATCAACTGGAAACGGGTGTTTTCCGGTTGAATCACCTGGTCGATATAACCCTCCTCAGCGGCGATGAAGGGGGAGGCGAAACGATCCTGATAGGCATCGGTCAACTTTTTGCGCAATGCCTCGGGGTCCTTGGCCTCGCTCAGCTCGCGGCGGTAGAGAATGTTGACGGCGCCCTCGCTGCCCATGACCGCGATTTCCGCGGTGGGATAGGCGAAGTTGATGTCGGTTCGAAGATGCTTGGAGGCCATCACGCAATAGGCGCCGCCATAGGCCTTGCGCAGGATGACGGTTAACTTGGGGACCGTGGCCTCGGCGTAAGCGTAGAGCAACTTTGCGCCGTGGCGGATAATGCCGCCGAACTCCTGTTGGGTGCCGGGCAAAAAGCCGGGCACATCCTCAAAGGTGATCAACGGAATGTTGAAGGCGTCGCAAAAGCGGACAAAGCGCGCGCCCTTGGTGGAGGAGGCGATATCCAGCGCGCCCGCGAGATGGCCGGGCTGGTTGGCGATCACGCCCACGGACTGGCCGTCCAGCCGGGCAAAGCCGACCACGATGCTTTTCCCGAAATGCGCGTGAACCTCCAAAAACTTGTGGTGGTCCACCACCTCCTTGATGACCTTCTTTACATCGTAGGGCTGGTTGGGGTTGTCGGGCAGGATTTCGCGAATGGCCGCGGTTTCCCGATCCGCGGGATCCTTGCAAGGCAAGTGGGGCGGGTCGTCGATGTTGTTGGAGGGCAGGTACCCGAGCAATTCGCGGATCAGGGCCAGGCAGGTGCGGTCGTCCGCGGCGGAAAAATGCGCCACCCCGGAGGTCTTGTTATGCGTGGCCGCCCCGCCCAACTCCTCCTTGGTCACTTCCTCATGAGTAACCGCCTTGATCACATCGGGGCCGGTGACGAACATGTAGGAGGTGTTCTGCACCATGAGAATGAAATCGGTAATGCCCGGGGAATAGACGGCGCCGCCCGCGCAGGGACCCATGATGGCGGAAATTTGTGGAACCACCCCGGAAGCGAGCGTGTTGCGCAGAAAAATATCCGCGTAACCGCCCAGCGAGCGGACGCCCTCCTGTATGCGCGCGCCGCCCGAGTCGTTGAGGCTGACGATGGGCGCGCCCACCTTCATGGCCTGATCCATAATTTTTACGATCTTACGCGCGTTGGCCGCGGAAAGCGAGCCGCCCGAAACTGTAAAATCCTGGGCAAACACATAAATGGTTCGCCCATCCACCTTACCGAAGCCGGACACCACGCCGTCGCCCACGGCGCTTTGGCTATCCTCTCCAAAATCGGATCTTTTGGAAACGACCAACTGGTCCAGCTCCTGAAAGCTTTGGGGGTCGAGCAACAGCTCGATTCGCTCCCGCGCGGTGAGCTTTCCGGCCTGATGTTGACGCTCTACCCGTTTGGCCCCGCCACCCAATAGGGCCTTCTGCTCACGCTCAACGAGCTCCTTAAATCTTGACGCGTATTTCATGCCATCCTCCGGCAATATATGGATCGAGGGATTTGCCATGGGCCTTTTGTTCACGAGCAGTAACGGCCGAATCCGGCCCGATTCTCGCCAGCGCCCACTTAGCCATCTTAAACGCAATCCCTCCATAATTCTAACCAAAAACCGGGCGTTGGGGAGGGCCGGCGTCGGGGAGCCCCTGTCTGGAGAGAAACAAGGAAGCCCGAACCGGTGAGCGCGGGCCCATTTGAAAGCCGCATGCGCGCCCGATATAATTCAACCAGGGTAGGAGGATGGATATGGCGAAGAAGCTCACGGAAGCGGAGATTCAGGCGCGAATCGTAGAATTGGACGGCTGGCGTTATAATGAGGCCGGCAAACTGGAAAAACACTACCGCTTCTCCGACTTTCAACAGGCCTTCGGATTCATGACGCGCGTGGCCCTGATCGCGGAGAAAATGGACCATCACCCCGATTGGTCCAATGTGTGGAACCAGGTTCACATCGAGTTGAACAGCCACGATGCCGGCGGGATTACCGAGCGGGACTTCAGGCTGGCAAAGGCCATCAATGGGATTGCCTGAACCCGAATTGGGAACCCCACCTCACCGACCAAGCAACGCTCTACCGCTTCATTAAGTCCGACCAAAAACCGCGGACAGAACCGCGTTCCGCCAGAAAAGTAGCCGATTGTATAAGGAAGGAACCATGTTTCGATTTTCGCTCGCAATGCTCGTTTTGCTCTCGATCATGGGCTGTAAAAGCGACCACCCGCCGGCAACGGAAAGCGCCGCGCCTCCCGCGCTGCAAACCGGTTGGTGGCGCGCGGTGTTGACATCGCCCGGAGGCGAGCTCGCTTTCATGTTGAAAATCGAGAACGAGGGCTCCGGGTTTCGGGCGACCGTGCAAAACGGCGAAGAGATGCTTCCCTTGGATCGCGTGGAAATCGACGCGCATGGGGAAGTGGTCATGAGCATCGACCATTACGAATCGACCTTTCGCGCGGCATTGGACGAGGGTGGCGCGGTCATGCGGGGAGAGTGGACCAAGGTCACCGGTTCCGACAAGCTTTCGCGGCTTCCCTTCCGTGCGAGCCTCGATCAAAAACAACGCTACACGCCTTCATCCGCGCAGGCGCCCGAGAACCTCGCCGGCCGTTGGGCGGTTACCTTCGACAACAATGACGGCGAGCCCCAACCCGCCGTGGCCGAATTCGAGCAGGAGGGTCACCGGCTGCGGGGCACCTTTCTCACTCCCACGGGCGACTATCGCTACTTGGAAGGAATGGTCGACGGCAGGGAAATGGTGCTGAGCTGCTTCGATGGAGGCCACGCGTTTCTGTTCAAGGCCAGGCTCACGGAGGAAAACGGGTTGCGCGGCGATTTCTGGTCACGGGACTCCTGGCATGAAACCTGGTCCGCCACCAGGGACGAGAACGCGGACTTGGAGGATCCTTTCGGGCTCACCTCGCTAAAAGAGGGTCTATCCGCCTTCCGCTTCAATTTTCCCGATCTGGAAGGCAAACCCGTCAGCCAGGACGACCCCAGCCTGCAAAACAAGGTGAGAATCGTGACGATCTTCGGTAGCTGGTGTCCCAACTGCAACGATGAGGCGCCCTTTCTACAACAACTTTACGAGGACTACAACGAGCGCGGTTTGGAGGTCATCGGCCTGGCCTTCGAAATGACGGGCGACGCCCAACGGGATATTCGGGTCCTCAAACGGTTCCAGCGGCGCCACGGCCTCACCTACCCCATCCTCCTCGCGGGCGGTTCGACCAGCAAGGCCAAGGCCGCCGAGGCGCTACCCGACCTCACCCATGTGCTGGCCTACCCCACCACCATCTTCATCGACAGACAGGGCAAGGTAGCCGCCATTCACACGGGCTTTTCCGGACCCGGCACCGGCATTCACTACGAAAACCTGCAAAGGACCATACGCCAGAAAATCGAGACGCTTCTTTGAGCCCTCGGTTTCACAAACATATAATAGAGGCCCTTTAAAGGTTGGATCACTAACCATTTGGTTGACCACAATACAGCACATAAACTCCTGCTGCCTCAAAGAAGGCGATTCCCAGGCCAATAGAACGCCAATGGCCAATGCGGAAAATGAGGGACAATTCCACCCAGGCAAAGCCTTGGGTGAAGTTTCATGTACTGAATCCAGCCCATCGCACAATTATCAATCATGAGCAGGTTGAAATCACGGGTAATCGATATCGGATCGGACGAAAAACTTGGGAAATCCTGCAATCTAGGATGCGCCACGGCAAGATTTAGGCAACAAAGCGGCGCGGCTTCATCCAATTTCGAGGTCTGTTCAACTGTATCGGGTTCGAGAGTTGTGATTAGTTGGATGGAAAGTAAAAATGCTGCGCTCAGGGGGAGAGCGGTGGCCTACATGCCTCAATAATCAAACACCTGCTCAAAAAATTGATCTAATTTTGGTAGAGATCCACAGGGGGAAGCGAGGAATACACCGCAGCACGGTGCTTCATGCGCCTATTCCCCGCCGGAAGTTTTTGAGCCTAGTTTTGATAATGCAAAATCATATTCAATATCAATATTAGAGTTTTTTCTACTTGTACATGCATTGTATTATACTTTACCTATTTGCAATTTTCCGTGGAAATTCTTAAAGTTTATTTGAGAGAATGGGTTATAGAGGGATCGGCACCCGAACATTCTGCCCTCCTGATTGACCCGTAAAAGGACGGCCATTCGGATTTGCTGCAGCGAATCGCAATTGGCGCAAAGCGTTCCCTTAGATCATGCGGGTTTGGGTGGAAGCAGTGGCTCTGCTTTAAAAGGAGTTCTTCCATGATTTGGTTTTTTTGCCTCGCAATGATGCAGGACAACCATCCCGATTGGCTGATCGAAACCAACATTTTTCATCCTTTAAGCATCGCGGAGACGCTCCTGCGCCCGGATGGCGGCATCTACATCCTTCAGTTCCGTGAGGCGCACGTGGACTACTTTGACCCTCACGGCAAGCCGGTGGCAAAGATCGGCGGCAAAGGGGAAGGTCCCGGAGCATTCGTTTACCCGGTTGCCTTTTATCATGAAGACGGTCGGCTATACGTATATGACCGCAACAACAACAGTGTCAGTATCTTCGATGAGGACCACCGTTTTGTGGTGCGGAAGGCCTTTCCCGAGCGCAATTTGATGATTGAAAAGGTCAGGGGTGGTTGGGTTTACGGCAATTGGGACGGGCGCGGCCACCAAGGACCACGCCAGTTATACTATGTGGATCACCGCTTGGAGAAGCCTCGTCTGCTCATGGAAATAAGTCGTTACGGACGCGGTGGAGGTCTGTATCAATCCAGCAGCCATGAAGGCGCCACCTCCGAATTCGGTGGTATTTCCCGCCGGGCAAACATTGTGGCGAGCCATGACCGGCAACGCATTTACCTAACCGACCCCTTGGATTTTGAGATTCAAGTCATCGACCCCTACCTCGGCAAGGTCTTGGGAACCATCCGCAAGGAAATAGAACGCCTGCCCTTTGATGAGGAGTGGGCCGATGAGAAATTGGCCCGCCTTTTAGAAGGCCATGGCCTTCCGATGACGAAGGTGAAACGCAATTACCCCGATTTTTTCCCTGTTATACGATCCTTGACCGTCGATCCGGACGGCAATCTCATGGTGAATATGTGGCGCGGCCGACCCGATCAATACAGCAACACCATGATCCTGGACGAACGGGGAAATGAAGTCAAAGGCCGCTTCGGCAGAGCCTCGCTCTCCAGGCTGGTGGGCATTTTAGAGGGCTACGCCTACATCACGGTTTACGATGATCACCACGAGCAAGCCGGTATCGCGCGTGTTCCCATGGACGATGCCGCGGCTTTCGTCAAGGCAAACCCCATCCGTTATGGTGATGCGGTTACCCGCACCATCTCCTCCTCATCGGTTCAATAATAACGGGCCAGCAGGTTATCCAAACACCTCGCTTGAAAGGAGCACCCCTTTTTTATGGCCCCCATCTTCCGCAAAGTCGCCCTCAAAAATCTGGATGCCGCGGAGCACATGGACCACCTAATTCAGGTCACCACGCCCCAAAAGTGGCTGATCCTGACAGGATTGGCCCTGATATTGGCATCCTTTGCCGTTTGGAGCGTTTTTGGTCGAATAACGGCGACAAGCGGGGCGGTCGGTATTTTGACGCAGGGATCACCAGCGAATCCCACCGATTTTCCGGGTGCCGAGATTCTCCATGCCCTGCTGTATCTACCGACTCCTAAAGCGCACCAGATCCGCCGCGGGATGGCCGTGCGCTTGGTAGCGGACGGTATCTCAAAAGAGCATCATGGTTTCCTGATGGGTAATGTAAGCGACCTTCGTCAGGTAGACCCGAATAGGGTTGACCAAGGAGAACGCACCGCATCGTGGACCCAAGCGCTGAAAAAGGAAAAGGCGTATACGGAAATCGAGGTTTCTTTGGACAAAGATGTCGATTCAGCAAGCGGGTTGCGCTGGACGTTGCATGGGGGACCGCCACTCGCTCCTGAACCGGGGACCCGCATCATGGGTGAAATTGTCCTGTACCAAAAACGTCCCATTCACATGATTTTCCACCTGCGACCAGAGGCGGGAGGTCTCGAATAATGGCGGTTCGTTTCAAGGCTCCCAAGCGTCGGCGATGCCCGACGGTCCTCCAAATCGAGGCGGCCGAATGTGGTGCGGCAGCTCTCGCTATGATCCTGGAATACCACGGGCGCAAGGTCTCCTTGGAGGCGTTGCGGGAACGGTGCGGCGTTTCCCGCGACGGCATCAATGCCGGCAATATGGTGGAGGCGGCACAAGGTTTGGGGTTGGAGGCAAGGGGGGTTCATGCCGAACCGGAAGGGCTGAATCAGTTTCAGACCCCTAACATCCTGCATTGGAATTTTAACCATTTCGTGGTTTTTGAAGGCCAGGCATTCGGCAAGCTTTACATCAATGACCCAGCCGTGGGAAGACGTCAAATTTCGGCGGAGGACCTGGATCGTTGCTTTACCGGTGTGGTGCTTACCTTCGAGCCGGGCCCGGAATTTGAGAAGGGCGGCCACGCTCGCTCCTTGTGGCGCGCCTTGCGGAACCGTCTTCGAGATGGCTGGGCTTTGTTGTTCCTGGTGCTCGTGGGCCTTTTGATGGTCTTGCCCGAATTGGCCGCCGCGGCATTCGCCAAACTTTTTTTAGACGAAATCCTTATCCGCGGATTTCATCATTGGATCTCGCCGTTGTTGCTGGTCATGGGCTTGACCATGCTTGTGCAGGGTAGCCTGAATTGGTTACAGGAAAGCACACTGCTTCGTTTCAGGCTTAAACTCAATTTTTTGGAGACAAGCCGCTTTTTCAAGCATATGCTTCATCTGCCCGCACCTTTCTTCGCACAGCGCCTCACCGGTGAACTGGTCCGCCGGATTCGCAACAATGAGCGGGTCGCCCGGCTGCTCACCGGAGAGCTGGCGAGCGCCTTTCTCAGCTTGGTAACGGTTGTTTTTTTTGCCGCTCTCCTGGTTTATATGAGCCCTATTTTGGCTTGGATTCCGTTCAGCCTAGCCGGTCTGAACCTGTGCCTGCTCAAGTGGAGCGACCGTTTCCGCCAGGAGGAGAGCCTGCACTATGCGATGGAGAGTGGCCGCATGCAGGGTCTTGGCGCCGGCGGCCTCGTCCAAATCGAAAGCCTGAAAGCCTCGGGTAGCGAGTCCGATTTCTTTTCACGCTGGGCGGGCTATCATGCACGCGCCGTAAACAGCCAACAAACACTGGGCCGTTTCGACGCCAAGCTGGGCGCCCTTACCGCGCTGCTGCGCAATCTCAACGGACTCGCCATTCTTCTCCTCGGCGCGAGCCTGGTCATGCGGGGTCATATGACCGTGGGCACCTTGGTCGCTTTCCAGACGCTGGCCGGCGGTTTTCTCAACCCCTTTCAGAACCTCGTCAGTCTCACCGGACAGTATCAAGAAGCGCGCGGCTTGCTGGAGCAGTTGGAAGACACCTTTAGCTACCCCCGCGAACAATGGCGCAACACGACACGAGAACCCATAAAACTGGCAGGTTCGATCACGGTTCGGAAT
>JBGTRP010000049.1:0-16641 GCA_041940685.1 Acanthopleuribacteraceae bacterium | reverse complement strand
GTAATAGAATTGAACAGCAATAATCGAGAAGAAGAAAAAGAATTGTTTTTATTTGAACTATTCACTCATAAGTATAAGTATGAAGTGATAATGGGACTTTTTATGTTTGGAGTTGCCGGAGAATTGTATATATCGGGTGCAGGTCTGGCTCGTGGATATTTGAATCTTCCAGATCTGAGTTCTGAAAAATTTGTTGCTAATCCTTTTGTTGATGGAAGGAAGATGTACCGAACGGGAGATTTGGGACGCTGGTTACCAGACGGGAATATTGAGTATCTGGGGAGAATCGACCATCAGGTAAAGATTCGGGGACATAGAATAGAACTTGGAGAAATTGAGAACCAGGTATTTTCTTATAATACTTCAATTAAATTTACTATAGCTGATGTTAAAGAACATGAGGGGGAAAAGAGTTTGGTTGTTTATTATGTAAGTGATACTATTATAGACAAGCAGAAATTATCTGAATATTTAGAAAGCAAATTACCTCAATATATGCTTCCAAGTTTTTATGTAGCCTTGGAAAGCATGCCCTTAACCAGTAATGGTAAAATCGATAGAAAAATGCTTCCTGAGGTAAGTTCAATAGATTTAATAAAGACAGAGTATATTGCTCCAAGAAGCTCAGAAGAACACGCTTTAGTATCTGTTTTTGAACAAGTATTGAAGTATAATCCTATTAGTATCCGTGATAATTATTATAATCTGGGAGGAGATTCAATAAAATCAATTCAGATTGTATCAAGATTACGTCAGCTCGGTTATAACCTTAAGGTAGAACATATTTTACGCTATCCTGTATTAGAAGAGCTAGCTCGTTACATTACAATAGATGTTTCCGAGATTAACCAATCAGCAGTTACGGGAGATAGTGTTCTTACCCCTATCCAAAGATATTTCTTCGGGAATGAAAATATAGTTAATAAAAACCATTATAACCAAGCTGTTATTTTAAAGAGCAGCGAAAGACTTTCATATTCTGTATTGGAATCTTCAATCCAGTCTTTAGTTAATCATCATGACGCTTTAAGGATGTTGTATCGTGAGGAGAATGGAAAATGGAGTCAGTATAACTCAGGAACAGAAGGGAATCATTACCATTTTGAATATTTTGATGTAAGAGAAGAGGGTTCTCTCGAAGCAGAACTTGCTTCTTTAGAAAAAATAGGCGAGCATCTCCAGAGTAATATAGATATAGAATCGGGTATTCTATTCCATATAGGCCATGTTTCGATGAGCGATATGGATAGAATAATATTAGTTATCCATCACTTGGTTGTAGATGGAGTTTCCTGGAGGATTTTGCTGGAAGATTTAGGAAACTTATATGACTCTGGAATTAAAGGAGTATCTTATGAACTTCCATCCAAGACAGATTCTTTTCAGAGTTGGGGCACCACTTTGGAAGCTTACAGTAAGAGTCCTATTCTTTCCAAAGAGTATTTGTATTGGGATAGTATAGAATCAGATGTTTATCCTGCTATAGCCACTGATTATACTTTGAACGGCAAACATATTTTAGATACCAGCATAAACTTTTCGTTGAATGAAGAGTCTACGAAATTATTACAAACCCATGTAGGTAAAGAGTACAGTGCAGAAATTAATGATGTATTATTAACGGGTCTGGCATTGTCACTACAAGAGGAGTTTGGAATTAATAAGACTAAAATCTTAATGGAAGGTCATGGCAGAGAGGCTATGAGTACAGGTCTTGATATCAGCAGAACAGTAGGATGGTTTACCACTTTATATCCTTTTAGCCTTGATATCAGCAATAATAACCAACCGGCTTTAGTTAGTGTAAAGGATGGCTTACGGGGAATTCCAAACAAAGGAATCGGTTACGGAATCTTAAATTATCTGGGAGATTCATTTTCATCAACAAATAACCCATCTATTCAATTCAACTACCTAGGAGATTTTGATGATGCTATAGGACATCAGTTTTATTATAGCTCAGAGTCTATCGGCATTTCGGTATCTGAAGAAAACCTTGGAACGGACATTTTATTAGATGTTTCGGGAATTACGATTAGTGGTAAAATGAATCTCACGATCCGTTATTCTAGTAGTGTCTTTCATGCAGCAACAGTTCAGAAATTGATGGACAATTATCAGAGTCATTTAGAAAAAATGATTCATAAGGAGAAAGAATCAGAAGTAATTTTAACCCCATCGGATCTTACTTATAAAGAGTTGCCATTCAATACTATTCAGGAGATTAATAAGAGTTTTGATATTGAAGATATTTATGAACTTTCTCCGATGCAACAGGGATTGTATTATCATTGGATGGCGGCTCCGAAAGGATCTGCATATTTTATGCAGACCTCCTACAGATCTAAATTCGAGGGTTTTGAAGTATTAGAAGTAGAAAGAGCCTTTGGAATTCTTGTCAATCGTTATACGGTTTTACGAACTTCATTTGACAATCGTTTTGGAGAAGTTCCTTTGCAGATTGTTCATAAGAAAGCACAAGTTGATTTTGAATACCTTACCATAGCATCTGAAGATTCTTTAGAAATCGATCTGGAGAGTATTAAGCAAAATGATATTACCCGTGGTTTTGACCTGAGTAAACCTACTCAAATGCGTCTAATAATAGTTAAATTACCAAACGATACATATGAGTTTATATGGAGCTATCACCATATTGTAATGGATGGCTGGTGCTTAAGTATTCTAATCAATGATTTCTCTGCAATACTAGATTCGGTTAAGCAAGGTCTGGAAATCAATTTACCGGAGCCTCAGAAATATTCTGCTTATCTTAAATGGCTTGGAGGAATTGATAAAGACTCTTCAATGCTTCACTGGAAAAACTATTTAGAAGGAATTAGCGCTCCAACCCTCATCCCTTTTGAGAAAAGAACCAAAGATGAGTTGCCTCATTTCGTTACCGAGAAATTTAATGTAACGGGAGATGAATTTAAAGAAATTAGCCAGCTGTGCCAAAATTTGGGAGTCACTCTCAATACTTATATACAAGCTATTTGGTCTTATCTTTTAAGTAAATACAATTCTTCAGAAGAAATTATATTCGGAGCTGTTGTGTCGGGAAGACCAGCTGAGATTGATAACATAGAGCATATGGTAGGGTTGTTCATCAATACCATTCCTGTAAGGATTTCGGTTAAAAATGATGACACACCGTATAGCTTATTGAAGAAAGTACATCAGGATTCTATACAAAACACAGAGTATCATTTTAACAGCTTGGCTGAAGTACAATCTTTATCTCCTTTAGGTAAAGATTTGTTGAGCAACATTATTATATTCGAAAACTATGTGAAGAATGAACCTAATGAAAATTTTGAAAATATAAAAGTTTTTGACCAGTCCAATTATAACTTTACATTAGTAGTAGAACCTTACGAAGATTATTTACATATAGATTTTGAATACAACGCATCTGTATATTCTTCTTATATCAAGGTTTTAGTTTCTCATTTTAAAAATACACTTAACCAATTTAAAACTCATATTAATACCCCACTTTCAGAAATTGATTATTTAACTTTTGAAGCTCGTGAAGAATTATTAAAACACTTTAATTCCACCTTGGTTTTATATCCCGAAGATAAAACTATTGTAAGTTTATTTGAAGATCAGATAAGTCTTACCCCAGACAGTACTGCTGTTGTTTTTGAGGATATTAGATTGAGCTATGCAGAATTGAATGCCAAGGCATCTTGCCTTGCCCATCAGCTAAAAGATACTTATGGGATTAAGAAAGGCGATCAGGTAGGAGTGATGCTTAATCGAGGTGAGAATCAGATTATTTCTATACTGGGGATACTAAAATTAGGAGCAATTTATGTACCTATTGATGCTAACCTTCCTAAATCGAGAAAAGAGGTGATGACATCTGGTTTATCTTTACTAATCACTGAATCTTACTATTTCTTTGATCTGGATTTCTATTCTGGTAATTCATTTTCAATAGATTTAGAGTTTACAGATGAAGATGCTTCAGATTTCAAGTCCGAAGTTTTAGGAAAAGATGATATTGCCTATATCATTTATACCTCCGGTTCCACCGGTCGGCCCAAGGGCGTGATGATGGCTCATGGGCCGATGGTCAACCTGATCGAGGGTTTACGGCAGGAAATTTACGGCCGGCGCCCTGGCGTTCCGCGCGAGGCCTTGTTGGCACCGCTTGTATTCGACCCCTCGGTTCAACAAATCTTCGCTCCCATCCTGCTCGGCGCAACGCTGGACGTGGTTTCCGAGGAGGTTCTCAAAGACGGCCGCCTCCTGAGCGATTCGATTCGGAGGCGCCACATTCAGATTATCGATGTGACTCCTGGGCTGTTCGCGGTTTTGCTGGCGGGTGGCTTGGCCGAGGCGCCCACGCCCCTGAAACACATCAATATCGGTGCCGATGTGGTGCGTCCCGAGCTCTTAGCAAGCTTTTATCGCGAACCCGGTCATAAGTCGATTCCATTTACCAATACCTACGGTCCCACCGAGTGCTGTGTGGAGGCGACCTGCATTTTGCTGCACCCGGGTAACTTGCAAGGGATGCTCAACCTTCCCATCGGCGCGCCCATGCACAATGCGGGCATTCTCATGTTGGACCGCCATTCCAGTTTGTGCCCCGTTGGGACTCCAGGTGAAATCTGCATTTTCGGTATGGGGTTGGCCCGTGGCTATGCCCGCAAACCGGATTTGACCGCGGCCGCCTTCGTACCGCATCCCTTTGCGGTTGGCCGCCGACTGTACCGCACGGGAGATCTAGGATATTGGCTGCCTGATGGCAATGTCGCTTTTCTCGGCCGTTACGATGATCAGGTGAAAATTCGCGGCTACCGCGTCGAATGCGGTGAAGTCGAGCACGGGCTTTTGCGGCATCCCGCGGTCCGGGAGGCGTTGGTGCTGGCCTTGCGCGTGCAAGGCGATGCGCCCGACCTGGTCGCCTATGTGGCCTTTCAGGGAGAGGGAAACGGCAGTTTCTCCGAGGGAGTTTTGCGGCGCAAGGACGGCCGCCTGGTTTCCGAGGAAACCCAGCCCAGAGGGAGGGGCCGCTCTATCGCGATACCCATCGGCGAGTTGCGCCAATTCTTGCGCGCCACGCTACCGGAGTACATGATTCCATCCTATTTTGTGCCCTTGGATCGCATTCCCCTTACCCTAAATGGCAAGGTAGACAAGCGGGCCCTGCCGGACCCGAGCGTGGCCGGCATGATGCCGGAGACCGATTTTATCGCTCCCCGAAACCCCTTGGAAACCGTGCTGAAGGAAATATGGACGGAGATATTGGGTGACAGGGATATTGGCGTTCATGACAATTATTTCGAGCTTGGCGGAGATTCCATTAAGGCCATTCAGGTGATGTCGCGCCTGCGGCGGGCGGGTTATCGGCTGGCCATGCGCGACTTGTTCGAGGCGCCTACCATCGCCATGCTCGCCCCGCGTTTGGTTGTGGCGGATGCCGTTCGGCCGAAAAAGGAAACCCTCGGCGAGGCGCCGCTCACGCCCATTCAACATTGGTTTTTTCAAGAATACCAAGGGCCTCGCCATCATTATAATCAGGCAATATTATTGGAAATTGGAAACCCCTGGGACCTCCTTTCGCTCCGTCGCGCGGGCCGGGACCTGGTCCAAAGTCATGACGCTTTGCGAATGGTTTACCGCCGCATTGACCGGAAAATTCGCCAATCTTGCCTTCCAAGCGCGGAGGCGGAGTGGTTTTTTCTAGACCTTCGCGCCCTCGAGCGACCCGAGCGGACCGCGGCGGATTTCGTTGGGGGGCTGCAAGCTTCCTTTAATTTGGAGACGGGGCCCTTGGTTCGCTTTGGCGTTCTTCGTTTCCGCCAGGTTGACAGGATCGCGATTGTGGTCCACCACCTGGTCATCGATGGCTTCTCTTGGCATATTTTGATGCGGCGCCTCATGGCCAGCTATGAAAATCTCCTTAAAGGGCTTCCCGAAACTGACCCTGACCCATTTACAAGTTTTCAGGAATGGTCGCGCGGCTTGGAACGCCTTGCCAAGGCGGGCTTGCCCGAGGATGAACGGGATTATTGGGCCGGCGTGGAAAAGGCTGTTGTGGAGGCTGAGGCCGATCTTTCTGCGGTCATGCCCTGCCGATATGACGAACTGCTGCACGAGCGCCTGGCGTTAGATGAGGGGCAAACGGTTCGGGCGCTTAGACTGGGCGGCGCATGGAATGGAAAAGGTTTGGACGCCGGCCTGCTGACCGCGCTTGCCGGTGCGCTTGCCGGGGTCACCGGTCAAGAAACGGTGCCCGTTTTGGTCGAGGGTCATGGCAGGGGGACCCTTGACGGGACCATCGACATTTCCGGCGCGAGTGGTTGGTTTACAGTGGAGTATCCGGTAGTCCTAAGACCAGGTCTGGACAACCTGGGGAAAGGGGTGCGGGAGACGGCGGTGACATTGGGCCGGACGCCACGAGATGGGCTGGGTTTTGGAATGTTTCGCTACCTGGCCCCGAGCCACGAAAATAACCCCGATCAAGTTCCCCTGCCGCGCGTTTCATTCAACAACCTGGGGCGTTCGGGCGAGGAAGCCCTTCCGGAAGGTTGGTCTCTGGTCGAAGCGGGACTGCGGGATTCGGTCGATCCCTCCGCTCCCTGGCCCCAGGACCTGGAGTGTTCAGTATCCGTGAGGGACGGACACATGCAAATCGATTTCCACGCCAACCCACATCGTTTTTCTGCTCCGGTTCTTCGCCGTATCGTGCGCGGTTTTCGCCGCTTGATCGAACGGATCACGGCTCTGGAAATGGATCCCGGGGTTTTGCGAGACTCGTCCCCGACTGATCCTTTGGACGGCGCCCCCTTTCAAACCAGGCGGTTCCTGGCCCGCCAAGCCGGGGTGGCGCTCACTCAAATTCAGGATGTATATGACCTTTCTCCCCTCCAGGAAGGATTGCTCTACCATCATCATCGCAACCCCCGTGATGACGCCTATTTCGAGCAGATGTCTTACCGCATCCGGGGAAGCTTGAACCCCGTCTTGTTCGAGAGGGCCTGGAACGCCCTAGTGGATAGACACCAGATTTTACGGACGCGCTTTTTGCTGGATCGGGAGGGCCGCCCCAAACAATTGGCGCTCAAAAGGCAACCGCTTGCCATTTGCTATGCGGATTGGAGAGGGCTTTCTTCCACCGAACAGGATCAACTTTTGGCCGTGGCCCTCACCGCCGACCGGGGCCGACCCTTCGATCCCGCTAAAGATGTGTTGATGCGGGTCTATTTGTACCAACTCGGCGCCCATGAGCTTCGGGTAATCTGGTCCCATCATCATTTGATCCTCGATGGCTGGTGCCTGGGAATTTTGATGGAGGAATTCCAGCGAATTTACGCGGCTCTCGTCCGGGGCGGAGATGCCCGGTTGCCCAACCCGGTACCCTTCTCCCGGTACATCCAGTGGTTGAAGGCAGGGGCGGGCCGGGACTCGCGCCGGTTTTGGAACCGGTATTGGGCGGGGCACGGACCCACGCGCGGTTTGTTTCCCCTATCTCAAGAAACCAAACCGAAACGCGTTGGTCAATTCGAGTTCGAACTGGGCCCGGATTTGACCATTGGGTTGCGGAACCTGGCCATTCGCGAGGGCGTTACTTTTAATACCGCCATTCAGGCGCTTTGGTCGGTGCTGCTGGCAGCCTACCAGGGTGAGGGCGATGTCGCCTTCGGACTGACCTTGTCGGGGCGGCCCGACGAAATTGACGGTATTGAACAAATGGTCGGACTGTTCATCAACACCGTACCCGTACGTATTCCCGTTCGCGAAAACCAGCGTTTCAATCGACTTTTGAGCCTTGTACAACAATTGGCTCTGAATGTCCGTCCACATCAGCATTTTCCCCTAGCAGAGATTCAGCGAGCCGCTGCAGGCTCTCAACCCTTGTTCGACCATGTTTTGGTTTTCGAAAACTATCCCGGACAGTCGGGTTGTTGGCGTTCCGGCCTGGTTCAAGGGGATTGGCGCATAGACGAGGTTCGAGTCTTCGAGCGCACCCATTACCCTTTCGCCTTGGTCTTGGAGCCCGGCCCCTCCACGGGCCTGGTATGGACCTATGATCAGAGCTTGCTTGAGAGCGCTCGGGTGCGGACCATGGCCTCGCATTTGAAAAACCTCGCGCGTGCGGCCGTCCAGGCGCCCGATGCCCTGATCGGCCGGCTCGAAATCCTTTCGCCCGGGGAAAAGCACCAATTGGTTCGCGAGTGGAGCCAAACCCAAGCGCCTCTGCCGAAAGAGGCGAACTTGGCAGAACTTTTCGACCGCAACGCGGCGCGTTTTCCAGATCGGATCGCTTTCCACCAGCCGGGCCGCATGACCAGCTACGGATTTCTCGCAAAGCGATCGCGGTCCTTGGCCAGGGCGCTTGCACAAAACTATGGATTGCGCCCCGCCGTCACGGTGGGCGTCAGCTTGAAGCCTTCCTGGATGCTTTGCGCGGCGGTGTTGGCGGTCTGGCGCAAGGGTGGAGTGGCCCAGGCGGTCGATCCCGGGACTGTACAAGATCAGGGGTTGCAACATCGCTTCGGTCATTCCGTTGCCTTCTGGCTGACTCTGGATGCTAGTCCTGCCAAATCAAGCGTTCCCGTGTGCGATATCCAGGCCATTTGGACCGCATCTCCAAAGGGTGGGGAAACCCAGCCGGTGCGTGTGAGCGCGGAGTTACCGGCCTTGCTGCTGGCCACCTCCGGCTCCGAGGGAGCGCCCAAGATCACCGCCCTTACCCATGGCAACATCGAAAACATGATCTTCTGGTTCCGCGATTACTTTCATGTCCGGTCCGAGGATGTGTTTCCGCAAAAAACGCCCCTTTCCTTTGTCGACAGCGTCGTGGAGCTGTGGTTGCCGCCGCTCGCCACGGCTGGGACGGTCCACGTCCGCACCGGAGGCCAGGATAGCCGGGATATCCATGCCGAAATCCAATGGTATCGGCGCATCCGCCCCAGCATTTTGCAGTTTGTGCCCTCCGTATTTGAGGCCTTTTCGGCGACCGTTCCACTGGCCCGGGAGAAATGGCCGCGGGTCTTGATCCTCAGCGGAGAAGTCGCTACACGCGCGCCCCAAATCGCGGGTCGGGTCTTCAACCTCTATGGGAGCTCGGAAACCACGGCCCTTGCGACCGCCTTTCCGATGACCCAGGGAGCGGCAGCCAAAAGAATTCCCATCGGCCGGCCCATTCACAACATGGAGATTCTTATCCTTGGACCTTCCATGCGGCCGCTGCCCATTTTGGCCCCGGGTGAAATATTTATCGGCGGCGCGGGACTGGGTCCGGGGTATTGCCATGACGCCGTGGAGACGGCGAGGCGTTACCTTCCCGATCCGTTCGATTTAGGGGGGCGCCTTTTTCGCTCTGGCGACCTTGGGCGCGTTCGACCCGATGGCCAGGTCGAATTCCTGGGCCGGCGCGATGATCAGGTCAAACTGCATGGCCGCCGCCTTTCATTGAGCGCGGTCGAGCGGGCGGTTAAAGCGTGCGCGGGGGTGCGCGAGGCCGTGGTTCTCTTGTCCGGGGAAGGGGAAAAAGCCTTTCTGATCGCTTTCCTGATCACGGAACCATTTGTCCGTGAAGGTCGCCTTCAGGCTTGCCTGGCCAAATCCTTGCCCAGATTTTGGCGGCCATCCCGTTTGGTGTTTTTGGACCGAATGCCGCGCAATTCTTCCGGCAAGATTCAAAGACGGGCGCTATTGGATCATTTGCCTGACCGGCCGCAACCCATTGCCGCAAGAGAACCAGGCGATTGGCTGGAAGGATTACTCCAGCAAATTTGGCAGGAGGTATTGGGCTTAGAAAAGGTAGGGCTCGATGACCAATTCTTCCGTTTGGGTGGGCATAGCCTCTCCGCCATGCGCCTCGTTGCGCTGGTTCAGCGGCGCACGCAGCTCGATTTCAGCTTGGACGACCTATTCGAAACCAATACCATAACCAAGGCCGCGGAACTGCTTCGAACCAGGCCTCGATTTCCCCGATTGGAGCGTCCAAACACGCCGAAACTGGACCATTATCCACTTTCTCCCAACCAGCATCGGTTATGGCTATGGCAGCGAGCCTATCCACGAAACCCCGCCTACCACATGCCCCTCAACCTGGCCCTGAAGGGGGCCCTCGATTCCAAGGGAATGGAGGCGGCCGCACAACAGCTTTTTGAACGCCATGAGGCCTTGCGTACGATTTTCATTTCCATTGACGGCGAGGCGCGGCAGCGTGTCTTGGAAGCCGCGCCTTCCCGATTGGCGTTGGTGGACCTTGGTGGTCTGAAAAATCCCTCCGCAACGCTTCCCTCTCTCATCCGCTCGGCCTTGGACCTGCCCTTTGAATTGGACAGGGGACCCTTACCCCGGCTTTGCCTTTGGCGTCTCACTCCCGGAGATCACGTATTGTGGGTCAACCTGCCACACCTTGTTGGAGATCAGGAATCCATGGATGTGCTCTTCGAGGAACTTTGGCTTGTTTACCTCGCCCGCGTCCGGCGGCGATTCCTGCAACTGCCCTCGCCGGGGCGATCCTACCTCGAATACGCGCTCCAGCGGCGGCGGGCGTTGGAAAAGGGCGGGCTGGTGCGGGAGAAAAAATATTGGCGCGAGCGATCAGCCAAAATGGCGCCCCTGGATCTGCCCCTCGATTTCGAGCGTCCGGCGACGCGAGGCTTCGAGGGTAGGGTAATGGTAAGGGAGTTTCCTCCAGCCGTGTGCCGGGATTTCGAAAGCCTGGCCAAGGAGTTGGGCCTGACTCCATTCGTGATTGCCGTTGCCGCGATGAAGCTGCTGTTTCACCGCTATTCGGGTCAAGAATCGATTGTCACCGGCGCGGCCTTCGCGGGTCGTGACGAGTCAGGGTTTGAGAGGACCATCGGTTTTTTTGCCAATACCATCCTGCTCGCGGACCGCGTTGCCGGGCGCGAAAGTTTCCCGACCCTGGCACAAAGAGTCGGCGCGACCGTAAGGGAAGCCTCCCAAAACCACCACTTGCCGCTGGAGGAGATGGCCGCGGACCTGGCGCGGCATCCGTCCCGCGACCCGCTGTTCGACGTGTTGTTGGGCATGGTGCATGAGCGCTCAATGCCCGGAAGCGATGTGGGGTTGACCATAGAAAAACTGCCGGTACCCATTTCAACCAGCAAATTCGAGCTTTCCTTCCACTTTCGGGTTTGGCAGGCCCGTGGAAGGATCGTCCGGCTGGCGGTGGAGGTGGAGTACCGCACCGACCTTTTCCTGCCGGCCCGTATTTGCAGCATGTGCGTCCACCTATCCACCTTGATCCAGTCCCTTTCCCGCCAACCCCGGCTGCCGATCTCAAGACATATGCTGTTACCTGATGGCGAGCGGCATGCTCTCTTGGCCGAGCTAAATGGGGGACCGCGCCTCGATTTTCACGAGCGGGGAATGACCTCCCATTTCGAGGCATGGTCGCTGCTCGCACCCGACCGCATCGCCGCGATCTGTGGGCGCAAGCACCTTAGTTACGGAGACTTGAACCGGGTCGCCAATGTACTGGCGGTGCGGTTGGCGCGGCAATATGGGGTGACTCCCGGCGATTTGGTGGGTGTGCTGTTGGAACCCACGGAAGCGGTGGTGATTTCCGTTCTGGGAATCATCAAGGCCGGAGCCGCCTACCTCCCGCTTTCGATCGACGACCCTCGCAACCGCTTGCGCCACCTGCTGCGGGAAACGGATCCGGTCGTGGTGATTTCAAGTTCGGAGCTTTTGGGAAAACTTGGTGGTTGGCCTACTTCAAAGCAGCTCGAGTACGGCTTTTTCCCGCTCCAAGGGGCGCCAAATCCCCGAGATTCGGGACTGGATCTCCTGGCCTATGTCACCTATACCTCCGGCTCGACCGGCTGGCCCAAGGGCGTTCCTGTAAACAGGCGGAGTTTGGTGCGCTTGGCGAAAGGCAATCCCATGCTGAGGTTGAGGCCTGAAGAGCGGCTTCTGCAAACCGGAAACCTCGCCTTCGACGCCTCCACTTATGAAATTTGGGGAAGTCTCTTAAATGGGGCTACTCTGGTGTTGGGGGGCCGAGAATGCGTCGTGGAACCCCGGATTCTGGCCGCGCTCCTGACGCGCCAGGCCATTACCAGTCAGTGGCTGACCGCGGCGATTTTCAACGGTCTTGCCGAGGAGTTTCTCCCTGATTTCTCTGGACTGAGGCGGCTGATCGTGGGCGGAGAGCGGCTCTCCCCGCGGCATGTGGCCAAGGTCCGCGAGGCCTATCCCGAGCTATTGCTATTCAATGGATATGGTCCGACCGAGGCGACCACCTTTACGGCAATCCATCCCATCGCAGAAGCAGGGTCGCGAGAAATCCCAATTGGGAGACCCGTTTGCGGCGCGGAAACCTTTGTTTTGGATCGGTTGCTGCAACCGGTTCCCCTGGGGGTTACCGGCGAGTTGTGCATTGCCGGAACCGGGCTTTCTCTTGGCTACCATCGCCAACCCGGGCTTACGGCCCGGCGGTTTGTCCCACACCCCTTCGGACGCGGCGCTCGAATCTTTTTGAGTGGCGACCGTGCTCGTTGGTCGTACGCGGGAGTCCTGCAATTTTTTGGTAGGCAGGATCAACAAATCAAACTGTGGGGCAGGCGAATCGAATGCGGCGAAATCGAAAACCAGCTTTTGAGGCATCCTCGCGTAAGCCATGCCGTAGTCCATCCACGTTGGGTGGATGACCGCGCCGATGCCCTGATTGCTCATGTAATTTTGGAAGCGCCACTGCCTTTGGACGAGTTGCGGATTTTCCTTGCCGAAAGTTTGCCGCACTATATGGTGCCGGCCTTCTGGCGCATCTTGAAAGAACCACCGCTGACCAAATCTGGAAAGTTGGATCGCACCGCCTTGATGGACGCCGACTTGAGAGGCATTTCCCCGGCTGTTGGAAGGGGTGGTCCTCGCCTGGGCTTGGAATCCCAACTCCAACCTATTTGGGGCTCTGTTTTGGGCGGTGAGGAACCAGGCCTCCACGACAATTTTTTTGACCTGGGTGGCCACAGCCTCAAGGGTCTGGAACTGCTGTCGGAAGTTCAGCGTCAATTGGGTTTGCAACTCAACATCGGCGACCTGTTCACCCATCCGACTATTGCGGAAATGGCCCGCGTGCTCCATGGAGCGCGCTTGGCCGAGGTCAAGCCCATTCCTTCCGCGGAACCAGCCTTGGATTACCCGCTTTCCCACGCCCAACGGGGTTTATGGATTCAACACCAGCCTCGGCCCGAATCCGCGAGCTATCTGATTTCCGCCAACTTCCAGGTAAAGGGAGCCCTGAGCGCGGATGCCTTGGAGTTGGGTGTTCGCGCGTTGTTCCAGCGGCACGAGATTCTGAGGACGAACCTGGTCCAACGTGGAGGGGAGCCGCGCCAAATCATTCGTCCGCATGTGCAATTTCGCCTTGTGGTCATTGACTTCTCCGGCTTCCCGGATGCTCGGCCGCCGCTGGAGGCTCTGGCTGATCAGGCCGCGGTGACGAGCTTCGACTTGGAAAAGGATATTCTGGCGCGGTTAAAGCTTTTCAGGTCCAAGAGGGGAGCGAACCGGCTTCTGGTTCAATTGCACCATATCCTGGGCGACGAACGATCGATGACCTTAATGATGAAAGAGCTGGCGCGGGAATACGAGTTGCATCTACGGGGCCATGGCGCGATGCGCCGCCGGGTTTGCGGGATTCAATACAAAGATTTCGCCACCTGGCAAAACCGGTGGTTGAAAACCCAGGATGCCGATTCCCATTGGGCGTATTGGTCCCGAGCTTTAGCCGGCCCGATTCTGTCTCTGGACATACCACGGGATGCGGTTGCCTCCGCCGTTCGCCCCCTCCAAAGTGATTCCCACTCGTTTCGGTTGAAGCGCGCCACCACGAAACTTTGGACCAAATGGTGCCGACAGCGGCGGATTACTCACTTCATGTCCATGGTCGCGGTGGTCAAGTTGCTGCTTTTCCGCTATTGCGACCCGCCCGCGGGCGGCGCCCAGGATATTCTGGTGGGAACCCCGGTGGAGGGGCGAGACCATCCAGATTTGGAGTCCTGCATCGGTCTTTTTACCAATATGCTGGCGCTACGCGATGAGGTTCGAGGCGATGAGGCGTTTGACTCATTTCTAGAGCGTGCAAAAACCACGATTCTGAATGCTTTCGAACATCGAATGTTTCCCTTCGATCTCCTGGTCGAACGATTGAATCCCGACCGTTGCGGGGCGCGGCCGCCGTTCTTTAATGTATCGGTCGTCTGGCATCGCGAGGCCAGCGGCCGATTTGAGTTGCCGGCCTCTGAGGTGGTTCTGCCCCGGCGAAGAACGAGCCACGGAAAATACGATCTCACGTTTCATTTCGGTTTGCGCCGCGAGGGAGGCGACGCTTGGATCGAAGGCGACCTGGTTTATGATCGCGGACTATTCAATCACGCGCGAATCGTTCGTATGGCCGATCATTGGCGGGCATTGATTCAAGCAGTTCTGGAGGACCCCTTGCGAAGGGTCGAGCAGATCTCTCCATTGACTGGAGGCGAACGGCGCCGGTTCTTGCGGTGTTTGATGCCCTCGAATGTCAAGGTGGCGGAGAAGCCCTTGGGTGGAGAAATGGAGAAGTGGGTCAGGCGTTTTCCGGATCGGGTTGCCCTGGCCGCCGCGAATCGGTTCTGGTCCTATTTCGCGCTTTGGCGCTCCGTGGAGCGTCTGTCCTCCCATATCCGAGGTTTCGGAGACGGGCGGTCCCGGGTTGTGGTGGTTGCGCTGTCCACGGGTTGGTCCAGGGTAATTGCGATGTTGGCCGTATTTCACGCGGGTGGCCGATATGTGCCTGTCGATCTCGAGTTGCCTTTGCAGCGCGTGCGACGCATGTTGGCCAAGGCCAAGCCTACTCAGATTCTCACCGACAATCCCTGGTTTCCGCTCTGGCAAAAATGCACGGGTGAGGATGGGGTCTTTTCAAGCTTGCCCCTCATTCTTTTCGAATCGGTTCCGCTCCAAAGTGGGGGCAGGGGCGGGGAGGAGAGACATGGGAACCGGAAAAATGCCCGAAAGGGGCCGGGCTGGTGTGAGGCGACATATATTACTTACACCTCGGGCACTACCGGGGGCCCCAAACCAATCCTGGGAACCCTGGTCGGCCTGGACCATTTCATCCAATGGGAGATTCGGGCTTATGGGATTTCCCCCGTGGATCGGGTGGCTCAGTGGGCTTACTGGACCTATGACGCCTATTTCAAGGAGGCGTTTGTCGCGCTCTGCGCCGGTGGGACGCTATGTGTCCCGGAATCGGCCGTGTTGGAACGGATGGATCGACGAACGGATTGGGCTCGGGAATGGCGGGTTTCGGTTCTGCATATGGTGCCTTCCCTGCTGCGGGCGCTGACCGCTGATTTGGGTCCCTCTTCCGGAGAAGATCCCCTCTTCCCGGCCTTGCGCCTGCTCCTGTTTTCCGGAGAGCCGCTTTTCGCCAGGGACCTGGAAGATTGGCGGCGCGCGACCTCCTACCCCGGCGATTTCGCCAATCTTTACGGAACCACCGAGGGCACGGTGTTGCAAAGCGTGGAGCCGATCCGGCGCTTGGTCTCGGCCTCTTCCTCACCGCTTCCCATTGGCAGGCCTTTCGGAGTCAATCGATTTTTGATTCTCAAACACGGCAGCCCGGTAATTTTTGGAGAATGCGGCGAATTGTTTTTGCGTTCACCCCATGCCTCGCCTGGGTTTCCGGGTGAGGCTGGGTTGACCGCGACAGCCTTCACGCCGAACCCTTTTGCCAGGATGCCGGGCGAACGGCTTTACAAAACCGGGGACCTCGCACGCTGGTTGCCCCGGGGCCGGGTGGCGCTCGTGGGTAGGGGCGATGTGCAGGTAAAGATCAACGGAATTCGGGTGGAGCTCACCGAGGTCCAACAAACTTTGCGGCGGCACCCAGCGGTCCGCGATGCCCTGGTCCGCTACCATTTAGATGGAGAGCGCCCTCCTTTTCTGGCGGCTTATGTGCTTTCAGAAAGTTCGTTTGAGCCTTTGGAGTTGGCCGAATTTCTCAGACGCATCCTGCCAGCTTTCGCGGTTCCGGCTCACTTTATTAGGCTGGACCATTGGCCGAGGCTCAGCAACGGCAAGATCGATATGCGCGCCCTTCCCCCTCCGGTGGAGACGCGGAGGAGCGTGGCTTTCCCCAAACCCGCCGATCAACTCCAGCGCAGTTTGTCGGAGCTTTGGTCGCATGTTCTCGGCAGGGAAGATTTTGGCGTGACCCACGGTTTTTTTGAGCTGGGGGGCAATAGCTTGAGCGCGATGCGGCTGGTCGGCGCTATCCATCGAAACCTGTCCATCGAGATCAGGCTGGCCGACATTTTCCGCCATCCCACGATTCGTGCCCTGGCGCAATCGATCCGCTCCAGGGGCGCTTCTCTGCGTCCGCCGATCCATCCCCGGCCGGAAGCGCGCGATTACCCCCTTTCTCCCGGGCAGCGCCGGCTTTGGTTCCTCTGGAAAATGAATCCGCGTGGCGCCGCCTATAGTATGCCCGCGCTGCTCGAGCTGCGGGGCTGCCTGGATGTGAGCGTTTTGGAGCGCGCCCTTGGACTTGTAATCGCCAGGCATCAGTCTTTGCGCACCCGGTTTGTGGAGCGCGGGGGGGAGCCTCGCCAAATCGTCTGCCAACCCGATGGGCCGAGACTGGTGGTTCTCGAT